>JAYVLR010000087.1:0-7832 GCA_043759395.1 Thiobacillaceae bacterium | reverse complement strand
GACCGCTATCTGGTGCGCATGGAAGAATTCAGGCAAAGCAACCGCATCATCAAGCAATGCGTCGACTGGCTGCGTAAAAATCCAGGACCGGTGATTGTCGAAAACCATAAAGTCGCGCCGCCATCGCGGCTCGACATGAAGCAGAATATGGAAGAGCTGATTCACCACTTCAAACTTTTCACCGAAGGCATGCACGTGCCAAAGGGCGAAGCCTACGCGGCGGTCGAGCATCCGAAAGGCGAGTTTGGTATTTATCTGGTGTCCGATGGCGCAAACAAGCCTTACCGGTTGAAAATTCGCGCTCCCGGCTATGCGCATCTTGCGGCGCTCGATGAAATGTCGCGCGGCCACATGATTGCCGACGTGGTTGCGATTATCGGCACGCAAGATATTGTATTCGGGGAGATTGATCGTTAATGGACACCCCGATTCTGAATGCCGCCACAATGCTGAGTGCTGAATCGCTTGCCTTGATTGACGTTGAAGTTGCCAAATATCCGTCCGACAAAAAGTGCTCGGCGGTGATGGCGGCGTTGCGCATTGCGCAAATGGAGTGCGGCTGGCTCAAGCCCGACATGATCGAATATGTCGCTGATTATCTCGACATGCCGCCGATTGCGGCGTACGAAGTCGCGACCTTCTACAACATGTACGACACCCAGCCCGTCGGTCGTCACAAGATTGCGGTTTGCACCAATCTGCCGTGTGTGCTGATGGGGGCGAACGAGGTGGCCGATCATCTGAAACAGAAACTCGGCATCGGCTTTGGCGAAACGACCGAAGACGGACGGTTTACCTTGAAAGAAGGCGAGTGCATGGGCGCGTGTGGCGATGCGCCGATGTGCCTGCACAATAACCACGTGATGCATACCCATCTCACGAAGGAAAAAATTGACGAATTACTGGGCGGCATGAAATGAGCCTGCTCGCTGCAACTCCAAAAGTATGCAGCTGGACGCAGGATCATGATGATCCGGCATCTCTGGCAACCTACGTCGCGAACGGAGGCTATCAGGCCTTGCGCCGGGTGCTGACGGAGGCCGTGTCGGGCGACGACATCATTGACCAGCTCAAACTTTCCGCTTTGCGCGGGCGCGGAGGAGCGGGCTTTCCGACCGGGCTGAAGTGGAGCTTTATGCCGCGCGCGTTTCCCGGTGATAAATACATTGTCTGCAACAGCGACGAAGGTGAGCCGGGGACGTTCAAGGATCGCGACATTCTGCGTTACAACCCGCACCAGTTGATCGAAGGTATGGCGATCGCGGGCTATGTGCTCGGCGCGAAAGTCGGCTACAACTACATCCACGGCGAGATTTACGAAGCCTACGATATTTTTGAGCGCGCGCTCGAAGAGGCGCGTGCAGCGGGTTATCTCGGCGACAAATTATTTGGCACCGATACTTCTTTCCAGCTTCACGCGCATCACGGTTACGGCGCGTATATCTGCGGCGAAGAAACCGCACTGCTCGAATCACTCGAAGGCAAGAAAGGGCAGCCGCGATTCAAGCCGCCGTTCCCGGCAAGTTTTGGTTTGTACGGCAAGCCCACCACGATTAACAATACCGAAACGCTGGCGAGTGTGCCATGGATCATCCTGAATGGCGGCCAGGCGTTTTTGGAGTTGGGCAAGCCCAATAATGGCGGGACTAAATTGTTTTCGGTCTCGGGCCACGTCAACAATCCGGGCAATTTCGAAGTGTCGCTGGGGATGCCGTTTTCCGAACTGCTGGAGATGGCGGGCGGCGTGCGCAAGGGGCATAAGCTCAAGGCCGTTATTCCTGGTGGTTCGTCGGCGCCCGTCTTGCCAGCCGAGATCATGATGGACTGCACCATGGATTTTGATTCCATCGCCAAAGCGGGTTCCATGCTGGGTTCAGGTGCGGTGATCGTGATGGACGAGACGACCTGTATGGTGCGTGCGCTGGAGCGCCTGTCTTATTTTTATTTCGAGGAATCCTGCGGCCAGTGCACACCTTGTCGTGAAGGCACCGGCTGGATGTATCGCGTGATACACCGCATCGAGCACGGTCTGGGGCGACCCGAAGATCTGGAATTATTGAACAGCGTGGCGGGACGTATCGGCGGCCATACGATCTGTGCGCTGGGCGATGCAGCGGCGATGCCGGTGCAAAGTTTCCTCAAACATTTTGGCGGCGAGTTCGAGTACCACATCGAACATAAACGCTGCATGGTTTGAACAAGATATGGCGACAGTAAACATAGAAATCGACGGACGCGTGCTTGAGGTTGAGAGCGGCAAGACCATCATGGATGCGGCCAACGCGGTCGGCATCGTGATCCCGCATTTCTGCTATCACAAAAAATTATCCATCGCGGCCAACTGCCGTATGTGTCTGGTGCAGGTCGAAAAAGCACCCAAACCGATGCCCGCCTGTGCGACCCCCGTCACCGACGGCATGAAAGTGCAGACGCGATCCGTATACGCCATCAAGGCACAAAAAAGCGTCATGGAGTTTCTGCTGATTAATCATCCGCTCGATTGCCCGATTTGCGATCAGGGCGGCGAATGTACCTTGCAGGATCTGGCCGTGGGCTATGGGGCGTCGTCGTCGCGCTATCAGGAAATAAAACGCGTGGTGACCGAAAAAGATCTTGGCCCCCTGATCGCCACCGATATGACGCGTTGCATTCATTGCAGCCGTTGCGTGCGTTTCGGCCAGGAAATCGCGGGCATTATGGAACTCGGCATGCCGGGGCGCGGCGAACATACCGAGGTGATGCCTTTCCTGCAAACCCAGGTTGCGTCCGAACTGTCCGGCAACGTCATCGACCTGTGTCCAGTCGGGGCATTGACCAGCAAGCCGTTCCGCTACACCGCGCGTACCTGGGAATTGTCGCGTCGGCGTTCGATCAGCCCGCACGACAGCCTGGGTTCGAATCTGGAAGTCCACGTCAAGGATAATAAAGTCATGCGTGTGCTGCCCGCAGACAACGAAGACGTGAATGAATGCTGGCTGGCCGATCGTGACCGTTTCTCCTACGAAGGCTTGAATACGGCTGAGCGTCTGACGCTGCCGATGATTAAAGAAAACGGTCAGTGGATCGAGACCGACTGGCAGGTTGCGCTGGATTTTGTCGCGCAAAAACTCAAAACCATTCCTGCGGAAAAAATTGGTGCGCTGTCCACGCCGTACCGTCCGGCAGAAGAACTCTACCTGCTGCAAAAGCTCGTGCGCGGACTCGGGTGCGGCAACGTCGATCACCGTTTACGCCAGTCCGATTTTTCGCTCGACGGCAAAGCCAAAGGCGGTTTCTGGCTGGGTATGCCGGTGACTGACATGTCGCGAATGAACCGCATGCTGGTGGTCGGATCCAACTTGCGCAAGGATCATCCGTTGATGGCGCACCGCATTCGCGAGTCGGTGCGCTGGGGCGGACAGTTGAATTTAATCAACGCTGCTGAAGACGAGTTTTTAGGCAAAGTACAAAACAAACGCATTGTTGCGCCCTCGCAATTGGCATCCTCGCTGGCGGGAGTATGTCGCGCACTGGCTGAGCTTAAAAACACGGCAGTGCCAGCCATTGCTGCGCAGGGTGTCGTTGACGATTCCGCGCGCGCGATGGCGCAAAGCCTGGCCAGCGGCGAGCGTAAAGCCGTGTTCCTCGGCAATATGGCGCAGCACCATCCGGGTTACGCGCAAATTCATGTGACGGCGCAAGCGCTGGCGAGCCTCGCAGGCGCAAGTTTTGGCGTGCTGGGTGAAGCCGCGAACAGCGTCGGTGCAGTCGCGGTCGGTGCGGTTCCCCATCGCGGCGCGCTCGGCGCACCCGCGATTGCCGGTTTGAATGCGCAGCAGATGCTGGCCAAACCGCTTTCGGCTTATCTGCTGCTAGGGGTGGAAGTTGAACTCGATACGCACGATCCGGTGAGTGCGATGAAAAGCATTGAGGGTGCCGACTTTGTGGTGGTGATGTCGCCCTACAAAGGCCGCTCGCTTGATTACGCCGACGTGTTGCTGCCGATTGCGCCGTGGACTGAAACTTCGGGCACGTTCGTCAACACCGAAGGCCGGGTGCAAAGCTTTCAGGCAGTGGTCAAGCCGCTGGGCGAAACGCGTCCGGCGTGGAAAGTTTTGCGCGTGCTCGGGAATATGCTGGGTTTGGCAGGCTTTGATCAGAACAGCTCGGCCGATGTGCTGAAAGAAGCGCTGGGCGATACGCCGATCGGCACGGTTCAGGCTTTTGCCGACAATGAAGTGGGCGAGATTGTATTTGCACCTTCAGTCCCCAGCACGAGCCTTGAGTGCACCGAGCTTGAACGTGTGGCTGAGGTGCCGATTTACCAGACCGATGCCGTGGTGCGCCGCTCGCCCTCTTTGCAGATGACGACAGACGCTGCGCTGCCGGTCGCACGCATGCATAGCCGCCTGATTGCCAGGCTGGGTCTGGAAGAAAATGGCCGCGTATCCGTGCGCCAAACCGGCAGCGCGCTCACGCTTAAAGTCGAGCGCGATGATTTGCTGCCGGACAACTGCGTGCGTGTTCCGTCTGGCCATCCGCTGACCGCAACACTTGGCCCGATGTTCGGCCCCATCACTGCGGAGCGTGCCTGATGAGCCTCGGTCTGATGAACATCGACTGGCAAGCTGCCCAGACCGTGGTCTGGACGCTGATCAAGATCATGGCGCTGGTCATTCCGTTGATGCTCGGCGTCGCGTATCTGACCTATGCCGAGCGCAAGATCATCGGCTGGATGCAGGTGCGGATCGGCCCCAACCGCGTCGGCTATTACGGCTTGCTGCAACCGATTGCCGATGCGGTGAAGCTTTTGATGAAGGAAATCATTATTCCTTCTGGCGCGAACAAAGGCCTGTTCATCCTCGGGCCGATTCTCGCGATTGCCCCTGCGCTGGCGGCGTGGGCAGTGATTCCGTTTACCGATTCACTGGTGCTGGCCAACGTCAATGCCGGTTTGCTGTATGTGATGGCGATTACCTCAATGGGTGTATATGGCGTCATCATCGCGGGCTGGGCATCCAATTCCAAATACGCTTTTTTGGGTGCCATGCGCTCGGCGGCGCAGATCGTGTCTTACGAAATCGCCATGGGATTTGCGCTGGTCGGCGTGTTGATGGCGGCGCAAAGTCTGAACCTGGTGGATATCGTGCAGCACCAGAGCGGCGGCGTGCATCACTGGTATATCTGGCCGCTGTTCCCGCTGTTCATTGTGTATCTGATTTCCGGCGTGGCGGAAACCAACCGTGCGCCGTTCGACGTGTCCGAAGGTGAATCCGAAATCGTCGCTGGTTTCCACGTCGAATATTCCGGCATGGCCTTTGCCGTATTCTTTCTGGCTGAATACGCCAACATGATCCTGATCGCCGCGCTGACCACGCTGATGTTCCTCGGCGGCTGGCTGTCGCCGGTGACTTTTCTGCCGGATGGCTTTCTGTGGTGGGTGCTCAAAGTTTTCTTCGTGCTGTTTTTGTTTCTGTGGTTTCGCGCCACCTTCCCGCGCTATCGCTATGACCAGATCATGCGTCTGGGCTGGAAAGTATTTATCCCGATCACCATCGTCTGGATCGTCGTCGTCGGCGGCATGATGCAGACGCCGTACGCGTACTTGTTCCATTGAGGCGGGCATGAGAAAAATCGCCCATTTTCTTAATAGTTTTCTGCTGGTCGAACTGCTGCGCGGCATGATGCTCACCGGGCGGCATTTGTTTGCCCGCAAAATCACCGTGCTGTTCCCGGAAGAGAAAACTCCGCAAAGCGGCCGCTTCCGCGGCCTGCATGCGCTGCGCCGCTACCCCAACGGCGAAGAGCGCTGCATCGCCTGCAAACTGTGCGAAGCCGTCTGCCCCGCGCTCGCGATCACTATCGAATCCGAACAGCGCGACGACGGCACGCGCCGTACCACGCGCTACGACATCGACCTGACCAAGTGCATCTTCTGCGGCTTCTGCGAAGAATCCTGCCCGGTCGACGCCATCGTAGAAACCCGCATCCTCGAATACCACGGCGAAAAACGCGGTGATTTGAACTACACCAAATCCATGCTGCTGGCGATTGGCGACCAGTACGAGGCGGAGATCGCGAAAGACCGCGCGGATGATGCGAAATATCGGTAGGAGTTAGGGCAGGATTAATGTCCGTGAACTTAGCCCCGCCGGGTTGCTGATGAACTTTTGAATTAATGAATAAACTCTTGGAGAGATAGATAAAAATGACTTTTCGCATCATTGTGCTTGCCACAGGCTTTCTAATTGTGGGATGTGGTTCAACTCCGAAAATGGGGAACGTGATCCCAAATGAAGGTGGAATCTACCAAGTTATAACTTCGGCTGAGGATAACGAGTCCGCATTGCAATCTGCGCTTTATTCTGCGGAAACAACATGTAAGAACAGAACTATGCGCCATGTTGTTTTGGCTCAGGAGGTTAAATACAAAGGTATGGTTTCAGAATCAGCTAACCAGACCATTAATAAAACTCGAGAAATTGTGGCGTTTACTGGCTTGTGGATTCCAGGCTTGACGCAAGAGACCGATTATCAAATCACAATGCGTTTTAAATGCGAGAACTGAGAGTGTTGCTTAACTCAGTCAGGGAGATTTTAGTGAAGTTCACTGTACCGTTTATGGGTGTTATCCCTGTTTTGGCAGTGTTAGGAACACTGTCTGGTTGCGATGGTGGTGAAGCACGGATTGAATGGGAATGTAACGGAACGACTAAGAACAGCATGCAGTGTCATTTCAAGAACGAGGGAACTGTTGCTGGTGAGGCATGTTTCGATATTGTTCAGGTGTGCTCTAGCGGCGAACATGTTGCAAACGTATGTACGGGTGTAATTAACCCTGGCGAAATGGAAAACAAGGTTGTGACACACTTTGCACCTGGCGTCGGCATATTTGAACGGTGTATGGGTATTGAATATAGAAATAAGCGGATCAATTACCCGCAGAGTTAAACTCTTTCTCCGTGCTTGAATATGCGTAGTTACGTAATGCAAGAACCCTTATTTATCGGAATTTAATACAGTGAATAGCTCGTGTGGCTCAATGAACATAATTTCTTTGATGAGAATAGGCATACTGTTATTTTTAGGGGCAATCTCTATTTCGAGTTTGGCTCAACAACCAAAATCGATTCCACAGTTTGGTGATTATCCAGTAGTCAAAACTTACATTGGGAAATCTGCGAAGGTGATTTTGTCCACAGCAGATGAAAAAAACTTCCGGACTCGTCTTCGGGAAGCTTCAAAAAGGCCTGCTGATTTTGCTGGGGAGTATGTGGTGGCTATCTTTGGATGCGGCACCAATTGTATTTACGGGGCTGCGGTTAGCCTCAAATCGGGACGAGTCTTGTTTTTGCCGGGATCTATTAGTAGCTGGTACGGTGAGGGCGATAGCCTGGAGTACAGACTCGACAGCCGCTTGTTAATAGCCAAGGGCGAGATAAATGAGGGAAATCCTCACGGACTGCATTATTACGAATTCAACGGGAAGACGTTCAGGCATATCAAAACCATTCCGGTTATAAAAAATATTCAGTTCTTCGACGAGTAACCATATAGTAATTGGCTTGTGTCTGTGGGGGCACGCCATGGATTGCCGAACGAAGACCGAAATTAATTAATAACGATCAGAGAGATAGGGACGGGGAAGTGCAAAAAACTATTCATCTTGTAGCGAGTTCAGGGGGCCCTCGGGCTCTACCACTCACGCCTGATCGTCCATGACCTACACTGCCGCGATTTTCTATTTCTTCGCTGCCATTCTGGTGTTCGCCGCACTGCGTGTCATTACTTCGCGCAATCCGGTACATGCCGCGCTGAACCTGGTGCTGGCCTTCTTTACTGCCGCTGGCCTG
>JAYVLR010000086.1:0-3010 GCA_043759395.1 Thiobacillaceae bacterium | reverse complement strand
GGGCCGGCCGTTGTACGAAGATTTCCCCCAGTTGAGCGCGGGATGCGCGTTGAATATTTGCAGCCCGCTCATCAAGAGCAGGCTGAAGGCAATCACGTTGATCCAGTGCATCAGCCGGATCGCCAGCGTGTGGCGAAAATACAGTGTGCTCATGGCGCGGGGTATGGCAGTTGCCTGTGACATGGCGCTCCTCTACACGTTGAAAACAGCCCGGGTAAACTCTACGCCCGCCTCTCCCTAATCACAAATCAAATCAACCGGCTTCGGCAAGCTGGCTGCTTCCGATTTAAAAAAACGCCGTACGACTTCGATCTTGCGCGTCCTTGTCATCGCCGGCAATGCGTTCAACAGCAGCTTGCCATAAGGTTTGTCAGCGATGCGCGTGTCGCACAGCATCAATACGCCGCGATCGGTTTCGGTACGTATCAGGCGCCCTGCCCCCTGTTTCAGGTTGATCGCGGCGTGCGGCAATTGATAGTCCATGAAGGGTTTGCCGCCGCCACGTTCCAGCTGCGCGATGCGTGCTGCCACCACCGGATCGTCTGGCGGCTGAAACGGCAGTTTGTCGATGATCACCACCGACAGCGCAGCGCCCGGCACATCGACGCCTTCCCAGAAGCTTTGACTACCCAGCAAGACCGCATTACCCGCCTGCTGAAAGCGCGCCAGCAATTCGTTCTTGGGCGCGTCGCCCTGAACCAGCAAGGGGTAGTCCCAGCCGCGCTGTTTGAAGGCTTCGGTCAATAAGCCGCGTGCTTTTTCCAGCGCGCGCAAACTGGTGAACAAGATGAAGGCGCGTCCGCGACTCGCGTCCAGCACGGGCAGCGCCGCGTTGACCACGCCTTCGGTAAATTCCGGCGTGTTCGGCGCGGGCAAATCGGTCGGCACGTACAGCACGCCCTGGCGCGGATAATCGAACGGGCTGTCCACACACAGCGTGGCTGCCTCCTCAATGCCGAGACGCGCTTTAAGATGGCTGAAATCGCCGCCAATCGAGAGCGTGGCCGAGGTCATGATCCAGGCCTGCGCGCGTTCAGTGAGCTTGGGGCCAAACAATGCGCCGATGGACAAGGGCGTGGCGTGCAGCAATAAGGCATTCAGCGTGGTTTCCAGCCAGCGCACTTTGGGATTGGCTGGATCGTCTTCGCCCTGCCAGCGGACCAGACTTTGCTGCAAGGCCTGGGCGCGCTCAAAGCAGTTTTTAAGATCGGCATCGCGCTCGGCCTGGGTTTCCAGCAGACGGGTCAATTCATCCAGCGCGGCGGTCAGGGTTTTCAGCGCATCCGGCCATTTATCATAGCGAGCCAGCTCCTTGGTCGGCGCTTTGATCTGATTCTGCGGAAAGGCCAGACGTGCATCGCGGGTGACCTTTCCCAGGTCGTCAGCCGCCCGGCGCAGGGCGGGGAAATCGCCCGCTTTCACCGCAGCCACACGCTTGCTGTCGCCAGACAATTCCAGCAATTGCGCAGTGGAAACTGTCTCGCCAAAAAACTGTGCGGCGGTTTCGGCCAGTTGATGCGCCTCGTCCAGAATCACGGTATTGCAGGCGGGCAGCAATTCGGCCACGCCTTCGTCCTTCAGCCACAAATCGGCAAAAAACAGATGGTGGTTGACCACGACGACCTCGGCATCCAGTGCCGCTTTGCGCGCCGCCATCACAAAACATTCCTTGAAATGATTGCACTCGCTGCCGAGGCAGTTATCGCGGCTGGATACCGCGTAATGCCAGGCGGTCGCATCTTCTGGAATACCTTCGGCTTCGGCCCGATCGCCGCTCGTACTGGTTTCGGCAAAGCGGGCAATCTCGCCCAGCCAGGCGGCGTCATCGCGATTGGCAAAGCGGCCATCGGCCAGATTGCGTTCAAGATGATGATGGCAAACGTAATTGGCGCGGCCTTTAAGCAGGGCAATCCTGACCGGGGACTTGAGCGCGCGCCGCGCAGTTGGCAAATCACGGTGATAGAGCTGATCCTGCAAGGCTTTGGTGCCGGTGGAGATCACCACTTTTCCGCCGGACAGCAACGCAGGGACGAGATAGGCCAGCGTTTTACCCGTGCCGGTGCCGGCTTCGGCCAAGAGCACGCTATTGTTCTGGATGGCTTCCGTCACCGCCTGCGCCATGGCAAGTTGTTGCGGGCGGGCACGCCAGCCGGACAGTTCGCGCGACAGCGCGCCAGTGGGGGAAAATACAGCGTCCAAGTCAGACATGGTGTGGGTGAGAGTTCCCGGGAAGTGTATCACCCGGCTTACTGATGTTTGATATGAGCCTTCTCCAATGACACATGAGCCTGAGCCGGGTGCTGTAAATCCAAAGAGAGTTGAGCCTGTAGGTGCGTGAATCGGGATCATGGAGACATGATCGTGACCTTACAAACGCAAGCCATGCAAACCCTGGAACAGGTGCGCGCCTTCGTGGCGGGCACCGAGCCGGTATCCTTCACCCTTGCTGACACATTGCGCGAGGTCGCCACATCTCGTCCCTCCGCCCACGCCTGGATGGCCGACACCCTCAAGCGCTTCGGCTATGCCCACGCCTCCCGCGCGGATCGGGGCGTGCTGCGGCGGTATCTGGCGAAAGCAACAGGCCAGTCGCGCGCCCAGATCACGCGCCGCATCACGCAGTTTCTCGCTGCCGGGAGCATCCGTGATCGACGCGCCTGTCCCGCTGCGCCGTTTGCCCGGCGCTACACCGATGCCGACATCCGCCTGCTGGCTGAAGTCGATGCGCTGCACCACACCCTGTCCGGCAGCACCACAAGAAAGCTCTGTGAGCGGGCGTTCAAGCTGCATGGCGATACCCGTTTCGAGCGGCTGGCGACGATCTCCAACGGCCACCTGTACAACCTGCGTGCACACTCAAGCTATCGGGCCAGTCGCGGCGCATTCGATAAAACCCGCCCGGTGAAGAACACCATCGGCGAGCGCCGCAAGCCCGCCCCGCACGGCCTGCCCGGCTATTTGCGGGTGGACAGCGTGCATCAGGGCGATCTCGATGGGATCAAGGGGGTGT
>JAYVLR010000085.1:0-3609 GCA_043759395.1 Thiobacillaceae bacterium | reverse complement strand
GGCGATCGCGTGTTATACCCGGTCGATCGAGCTGGCGCGTGCCATCGGCGACAAGAGCTACGAGTCGGAAAACCTGATGATGATTGGCCACGCATGCCTCGGCACCAAGGGACTCGGCGACTACCCGCGCGCAACGACGCACTTCGAAGCAGCGCTCGATATCGCGCGTGCCGCCGACTTGCAGTGGCACTTTGGACCGACGCTGCTCGGCCTCGACCATGCCCGGGCATGTATGGGCCGCTACGGCGAGGCCTGGACCGGGTTGCAAACAACCCTGCACGGGCTTGAGACTCTCAAGCAAACACGCTATCAGTTCATCGCCTACGATTTCATCGGCCATCTCCTGCTCGACCTAGGCCTGAACGAACAGGCGGTTGAACAGATGGAGCGCGGACTCGCACTCGGGCGCAACACCGGCATCCTGTATTGGCGCGCCGCGCTCGACACCCACCTTGCCGTCGCGCGTTCACGACTCGGGCAGCAGGCCGACACCCCGGCCTTGCAGGCCACGCTTGAACAAACGCGCCGCACTTCGGAGCGTTATATGCTGGTTCGCTGTCTTGATGGACTGGCCGAGATTACGCTGGCAGCGGGCGACACGCGCCGCTGCTGCGCCTATGCGGACGAACTGCTCGCGATCGCCGAATTGAATGGCCTGCGCGAACTCGATGCAATCGCGCGCCGTTGGCGCGGCGAGGCTTTGCTCGTGGAGAAAGATTACGCGGAAGCGCAGGCCGAGTTCTCACGCGCCGCAACGCTGGCGGAGGAGATCGGTCGCGTGCGCCTGCAAATGGATACGCAGGCCGCGTTGGCACGCCTGTTTGGAGCGCAGCGTCAACGTGACGCCGCGCAGCGCCACGAGGTCAAGGCGCACACGATTTTGGAGGCCATCGAGAAGAGTCTGGTTTCATCGGGACTTGATGCGCGGCTTCGCATGAACTGACAGCCAGTGTCTTGGGCATGAGTGCTGGCATCAAATTTCGCCGTCCTTTTTATCCGTTTTGTGTTGCATTCAATCCAGCCACTTCTGTAAAAAATGCGCGCGCCCCATGGCGGGATCGAGTTGATACGCGCCGAATCCGCTTGCTGCATACAGTTTGGTAGCGCGGTGATTGCCTTCCAGAACTTCGAGCGTGAGCTTGCCGGCGCCGCGTGCGCGCGCAATGCGTTCGATCTGCGTCAGCATTTTTGTCGCGATGCCCTGGCCGCGATAGGCGGGGATGACGGCGATGTCGTGGATATTGACCAGCGGGCGGCAGGCAAAGGTGGAAAAGCCTTCGACGCAATTGACCAGATCTATCGGCTCGTTGCCAAAGAATGCCAGCACGCTGAAGAGATGCGGGCGGCCAGCCATTTCGGCGACCAGATGCGTTTTAACCTTGCTGTGAAGCGGCTGGCCGCCGCCCATCGGATCGCGCGCATAGGTATCGAGCACGCTGATGATCGCTGCGGCGTGAGCCGCGTTGGCATAGTCCGCCTGTACGACGACAGGATTTTGCAGCGTGTTTGCCATCGCTCAGTAGCTCTCCCGAATCCGCATATAGCGCGCAAAACGCGGCACGCCGTTCTGGGTCAGCGCCTGATAGCGATAGGTGACGAGCGTGCCGACTGCGGGCGGGTGGCGGCGCACTTCATCGGATAAACCCGAACCAATCGCGAAACGTTTGCCGTCCGGCATTTGCACTTTGAGCGCGCCGGTCATGCCGCGATATTTTCCTGTCCCCGGCGTATAGCCAATCACCGTCGCCTCGGTATCCTGCCAGGGTTTCAGTTTCAGCAGCACATCCAGGCGACCCGTGAGATAGGGCGCTGCGGCCAGATGCAGCATGAGCCCTTCGCCGCCCGCGTGCACCACGCTATCGAGTTGCCGCATCAACGCGGCTTGATCGTTGACGCGGAATTGTTCGACCATGTTGAGCCAGGGCACATTGGCCTGGATGACAATTTCGCGCATCCGTGCGATGCGCGCCGTGAACGAGCCGGGCGCGTTGGGCAATTCGAAAATCATGTAATGCACCTGATGCCAGTCTTCATCTTGCGGCTGCTGGCGGCGCACGATGCCGGACAACTGTTCAAAATGATTGCGCGCAATCCATAGTTAGCCGTCCAGTGCTTGCGGCGGCAGGCCTGCGGTAAACCATGCCGGTGCGGGCACACTGTGGCCGCTGCGAAAGCGCAGTTGTTTGCCGTCCCATATTGCGCGCACACCGTCCAGCTTTTCGCTCACCCAGTAGGGCGTGGGATCAAGCTTGCCTGTGGTCACTTCGGCCAGCAGAAAGGTGGGTATCGGAGGGGCTGGCTCCTCCGCCAGAACCGATCCGGAACGGGTAAGCAGTAGAAATATCGAGAATAAAAGTCGAAACATGAAACAGCATCTTTTTCCGCCATGCGTCGTTACATCCCCTTGCCGTATACCCTATACGTCTGCGGGTATGCGCCTAGCCTGACGAAAAAATTCATCTGTTTCATTTGTTCCGTTATTTCTGGTTCGTGACACTAGTTTATCCGCTCGTGCTTATCTGTGTTCGATGCACTGGAGCATAAAGCGCTGCCGTGTCTGTGGCATACTTGGGCTTCAATTGAGCGAGTCCAATCGTGCTTCCCTACGAGCTTTTTATCGGCCTGCGTTATACCCACGCCAAGCGCCGCAATCATTTCATCTCGTTTATTTCCATCGTCTCCATGGCGGGCATTGCGCTGGGCGTGATGGCCTTGATCGTGGTGCTGTCGGTGATGAACGGTTTTCAGGAAGAGTTGCGTACGCGCATTCTGGGCGTGGCTGCGCATCTTGAAATCAGCGCGCAGGGCGAGCGTCTGGCCGATTGGCGCGACGTATTGGTGCAGGCTCGGCAGAACAAGGAAGTGCTGGCCGGCGCCCCCTATGTCAACGGCCAGGGCATGCTGGCAAACGGCGACCAGGTGCGCGGTGCCGTGGTGCGCGGGGTGCTGCCCGAGTTTGAAAACCAGGTTGCGGATTTTGCGACGCATATGAAGCTGGGCAAGCTGACGGATCTCAAGCCGGGCGAGTTCGGCATTATTCTGGGTGATGAATTGGCGCGGCTGCTGAACGTCATGCCCGGCGACAAAGTGGTCTTGCTCACGCCACAGGGCAATATCTCCCCGGCTGGCGTGATGCCGCGCATCAAGCAATTCACCGTGGTCGGCGTGTTTAAAGCAGGCATGTTTGAATATGATTCAGGCTTGGCGCTGATTCATTTGCAGGATGCGCAGAAGCTGCTGCGGCTGGGCGACAACGTTTCCGGCGTACGCCTGAAACTGGCCGAGCTTTTTCGTGCGCCGTTTGTAACCCGCGACCTGGCCAGATCACTGCGCGGCGATTTTTATCTGACCGATTGGACCCAGAGCCACGCCAATTTCTTTCGTGCCGTGGCGATTGAAAAACGCATGATGTTTCTGATCCTGCTGCTGATTGTTGCCGTTGCCGCATTCAATATTGTGTCCACCCTGGTGATGGCCGTGACGGATAAACAATCCGACATCGCCATTCTGCGCACGCTCGGTGCCAAGCCCGGTTCAATCATGAAAATCTTCATGGTGCAGGGCAGCTTCATCGGCGTATTCGGCACGCTCCTGGGCGTGGCGAGCGGC
>JAYVLR010000084.1:0-6634 GCA_043759395.1 Thiobacillaceae bacterium | reverse complement strand
TGCTGAAGCTGCCGATTTTCGGCGCGGTGATCGAGAAAGCAACCATCGCCCGCTGGACACGAACCCTGTCCACCATGTTTGCTGCAGGCGTGCCGCTGGTCGAGGCGCTCGATTCAGTGGGCGGCGCATCCGGCAACCAGGTATTTGTCGAGGCGACAAACAAGATCAAGGCTGAAGTGGCAACAGGCACATCGTTGACTGTCGCGATGCAAAACACGGAACGCTTCCCCAATATGGTGTTGCAGATGGCGGCGATCGGTGAAGAGTCCGGCTCGCTTGATTCCATGCTGGGCAAGGTCGCGGACTTTTACGAGGCCGAAGTGGATGATGCGGTCGCTGCGCTGTCCAGTTTGATGGAACCAATCATTATGGTGGTGCTGGGTGTGTTGATCGGCGGCATGGTGATCGCAATGTACCTGCCAATTTTCAAAATGGGCAGCGTGGTTTGATGGCCGAATTGCTGCAAGGCCAGCCGCTGGCGTGGATCGGTCTGGCATCGCTGTTAGGTTTGCTAGTCGGCAGTTTTCTGAATGTGGTCGTTTACCGGCTGCCCAAAATGATGGAAGCCGAATGGGCGGATCAATGTGCTGGGCTGAATGGCTCAGTCGTCACACCGCAAGCCCGCTACAACCTTTGGGCACCGCGTTCGGCCTGCCCAATTTGCAAACATCAGATCACGGCGCTTGAGAATATTCCCGTGCTGTCATGGCTGGTGCTGCGCGGAAAGTGCTCGGAATGCAAGACGGCGATCAGCCCACGCTACGCGGTTGTCGAGTTGCTCACCGCCGTGTTGTCGGGTGCAATTGCGTGGAAATTCGGATGGTCATGGCAGGCAGCGGGCGGACTTTTTTTTGTCTGGGCGCTGGTTGCGCTGGCGTTTATTGATTTCGACACCACCTTGCTACCGGACTGCATTACCTTGCCCTTGCTCTGGTTGGGTCTGCTGTTCAATCTGAACGGGCACTTTGCCCCACTGCCAACCGCTGTTATTGGCACCGTCGCGGGTTATGTCATCCTGTGGTCGGTCTACTGGCTGTTCAAACTGGCGACGGGAAAAGACGGCATGGGGTATGGCGATTTCAAGCTGCTGGCAGCAATTGGCGCCTGGCTGGGCTGGGAGTTGTTGCCGGTCACGATCCTGCTTTCCTCGCTGGTGGGTGCCCTGGTTGGTATTGGCATGATTGTTCTGGTCAAGCATGACCGGCGGGTTCCTATTCCTTTTGGCCCCTATCTTGCGGGCGGCGGCTTGGTCGCGTTGTTTTTTGGCAGCGATCTTTCGCACGCCTATCTCGCTCAATTCTGATGCTACGGGTGGGGCTGACCGGGGGCATCGGTTGCGGCAAATCTGCGGTAGCTGATTTTTTTTCTGATCTGGGTGCCGCAGTCATTGATACCGATGTCATTGCGCATCAATTGACCTCAGCGGACGGGGCTGCAATGCTTGCGATCCGGGCTGGTTTCAGTGATGAGGTGCTGCAAGCCGATGGCGCGCTGGATCGCGCCGCAATGCGCCGCCTGATATTTTCCGATACCGATGCGCGCAACAAACTTGAGGAGATCCTGCATCCGTTGGTCTATCGCAATGTGCGTGAGCAGTTACAGCCGCTAAGCAGCGCTCCCTACGTTCTGATCGTGATTCCGCTGCTGGTAGAAAAAGCGCATTACCAGGATTTGATTGATCGCATCCTGGTAGTGGATTGTCTGGAGGCACAACAAATTGCCCGCGTGGCAGCACGCAGCGGACTGCATCCGGATGAAACGACGGCCATCATGGCGGCACAAGCCAGTCGCATAGGTCGGTTAGCCGCCGCCGATGATGTGCTGAATAATCAGGGTGATTGGGCTGGCTTGCAGCTGCAGATACCGCCACTGCACCAGAAATATCTGGAAATATCCGCTATTGATCCGGCCATTAAACAGTTTCCAGATTGAGTGGGGGTTCGCCCGTTGCGGTAGTGCTGTCAGATTCCCGTGTGGCCGGATCAATAGCCAATTTAAACAGGCGCTTATTGAGACAGCTCCCCGCCGTCAATCGAAGGTGGGTTGGCTGTGTTTGCCGCTTTGTTCAAACTGTTTAGTGGCCGTCTCGATAAACAGCTTTGAGTTTCGCGCTTAATTGGCGAAAATCAAGCGATTCAACGACGATACCATTGCGTGATTCATTACGAATATCCCCTGAATGAGCGAATTCGAACCCTGCTTCGACTGGAGGATTTGTTCGAACGATTCGATGCGTATGCTGCGGCGCCGTCCTCGCATTCTCATCAAGCGGCGTTGCTTTGTCTGTTTGAAATAGCCGAAGTGACTTCCCGCACCGATCTCAAATCAGATTTACTGCAAGAGCTTGATCGTCAGAAAGGGGTGTTGAGCGCGTTACGCGGCAATCCGCAGGTGCAAGACGGGATGCTGGAGGGCGTTCTGACTGTGATCGAAAACGCTCATCAAGGCATTTATCGGATGTCCGGGAAAGCCTCGCAGCATGTGCGGGAAGACGAATGGCTGATGGCTATCAAACAGCGCGCCACCATACCCGGCGGTTTATGTGAGTTTGATTTGCCGCGCTACCACTACTGGCTGCACAAACCGGCTGACGAGAGGACGCAGCAGTTACAGCTTTGGCTGGAGCCGTTTGTTCTGATCCGCAAGGCCGTCAATATTATTCTGCGATTATTGCGGGAGAGCGGGCGGGCCGAGCAGCAAAGTGCGCCGGGCGGGGTATACCAGAAAATGCAGGAGGGCCGAAACCCGCAGCTGATCCGTGTGTCTTTGGCGGATGAGCTGCCCTGTGTGCCGGAAATATCCGCCAATAAGTACGCGCTTAATATCCGTTTTGTCTACGCCGGGTTTGGACAAGCGCGTGCCTGTGTAGATCAGGCAATCGATTTCGAGCTCAGCTTTTTTACGCTATGAAAACACCCCAGCCAACAAGCAAGACCGTCACGTGTCCGACGTGCAACAAAGCGGCCGCATGGTCGCCTGAAAATCGCTGGCGGCCATTTTGCAGTGAACGCTGCAAGCTGATTGACCTGGGGCAGTGGGCGACGGAAAAATATCGGGTTCCGGTGACTGAGCCCGATCCTGAGCAGAATCCGCCAACCGGCTGATTACTTGCTGTAGGTTTTGATCCCGGCAGACGTGCCTAACAGCAATACATCCGCACCACGCCGCGCGAACAGGCCGTTCGTGACCACGCCGACCAGTTCGTTGATCGCACCTTCGAGCGATACCGGGTCGATAATTGACAGCCCGTATACATCCAGAATCACATTGCCATTGTCGGTGGTGAAGCCCTCGCGCAGACGCGGTTGCCCGCCCAGCTTGACGAGTTCGCGTGCAACATACGAACGCGCCATCGGGATAACTTCTACCGGCAGCGGAAACTGGCCAAGCACGCCAACCAGCTTGCTTTCGTCGGCGATACAGATGAATTTTTTGCTGCATGCAGCGACAATTTTTTCGCGCGTCAGGGCACCGCCACCGCCTTTTATCATGGCGTAATGCTCTGTAATTTCGTCCGCGCCGTCCACGTAGATTTCCAGTTCTCCAGCGCTGTTCAGATCCAGCACCTGGATACCGTGGCTTTTCAGTCGTGCGGCGGTGGCGTCGGAGCTGGCGACCGCGCCGTCGATGCGGCCTTTGACGCTGGCCAGCGCGTCGATAAAGTAATTGGCGGTGGAACCCGTGCCCACGCCGATAATGCCGTTCTTCGCATAGTCCACGGCGGCATGCGCCGCCGCTTGTTTCATTTCATCTTGAGTCATGATTTTTTACGTCGTATTAGAATTAGAGCCGTAAGATAGCGGCAAAGCCGGATTTTCACAAACCTTCATGCATTGTTTTTATGACCACCCAGCCCGACGATTATCTCGAACGTATTCTGACTTCCAGCGTGTACGACGTGGCGATCGAATCGCCGCTTGATGTCGCGGCTAATCTTTCGCGCCGCATGAACAACCAGGTGCTGTTGAAACGCGAAGACCTGCAGCCGGTGTTTTCCTTCAAGTGCCGTGGCGCTTATAACAAAATGGCCACGCTCACACCGGCACAGCTTCAGCGCGGCGTGGTCGCAGCATCAGCCGGCAACCACGCGCAGGGCGTGGCGCTGGCGGCGCAAAAATTAGGCACGCAAGCAACCATCGTGATGCCGGCCACTACGCCTAAAATCAAGGTGGATGCAGTACTCGGACGCGGGGCGCAGGTGGTGCTGTTCGGTGATTCCTACGATGAAGCCTACGAACACGCGCTGACCTTGTCCCGCGCCGCGCATGCCACTTTTGTCCATCCGTATGACGACCCTGACGTGATTGCCGGGCAGGGCACGGTCGCGATGGAGTTGTTGCGCCAGCATCCGGGGCCGATTCATTCGGTGTATGTACCGATTGGCGGCGGCGGACTGATTGCGGGCATGGCGGCCTATATCAAACGGCTTCGTCCCGAGATCAAGGTGATCGGCGTTGAACCTGAAGACGCCGACGCCATGGCGCAGTCGCTGAGCCAGGGCAAACGCGTCAAGCTTGCCCACGTGGGTATTTTTGCCGACGGCGTGGCGGTCAAGCGCGTTGGTAAAGAGACATTCAGGCTGGTGCAGCAATATGTGGATGAAATTATCCGGGTGGATAACGATGCGATCTGCGCGGCAATCAAGGATGTGTTTGAGGATACGCGTTCCATTCTGGAACCGGCCGGCGCTTTATCCATTGCCGGTCTGAAAGTTGCGGTCGCGCGCGACAAGCTCAAAGGCAAGACGCTGGTGGCAGTCGCGAGCGGCGCGAACATGAATTTTGACCGTTTGCGCTACATTGCCGAGCGCGCTGAACTGGGTGAAAAACGCGAAGCGATATTGGCGGTGACGATCCCGGAAACACCAGGCAGCTTCAAGACATTTTGCAGTCTTTTGGGCGCGCGCAATATTACTGAATTCAACTACCGCTACGCCGACCCCAAGGCCGCCCGCGTGTTTGTAGGCCTGTCTGTGCAAGGCAAAGGCGAAGGCGCGCACGTGGTTGAACTGTTGCAGCGGCACGGCCTGGAGGCCGTCGATCTGACCGACAACGAAATGGCCAAGCTGCACATTCGGCATCTGGTTGGCGGACGCGCGCCCGATGCGAAAAACGAGTTGATATACCGCTTTGAGTTCCCCGAGCGCCCGGGTGCTTTGATGCGCTTTCTGGAAAGCATGAGTCAGGGCTGGAATATCAGCCTGTTTCACTACCGCAATCACGGTGCGGACTATGGTCGTATTCTGGTTGGTGTTCAGGTGCCGACAAAAGAAAAGCCCGGCTTCCAGAAATTTCTGGAGGGGCTGGGTTATCGCTACTGGGACGAGACACGCAATCCGGCGTACACGCTTTTTTTGGCTTGAGCGGGTTGCGCTTCGTGATTGGCACCCAGTAAATCCCCTTCATCTGTGACTATGGCCACGCTGGTTTATTGCCAACCAGACAGCTTGCGGCGGTTCGATATTCTGATGCGTTTTCGCTGCTTTGATTTGCGCTTGCGCTGTTTTGACTGGCATCTTGGTTGAGACGGCGGGGTGCGTGCTATTCTTCATGCCGTATGCGTTGTTCCTTCAAATTTCCCATTTACGCGTTATGTCTTGTCTTGTACGCCGCGCCCGCCTTGGCCGATGTGGAAGATGATTTCCTGCGCGCCCGTCAGGCGCATTATGCGCATGACCTTGCCCGGTTTGAGAAATACGCAGCGCTGATTCCGCCCGCGCATCCCCTGTCGCCGTATCTTGCGTATTGGCGTCTGGAGGGCAACGTCGGCTCGGTAAGCGATGATCGCATTACCGACTTTCTTGCGACGTATCCCGGGTCATGGCTGGCGGAGCGTGTGCGCGCCGATTGGCTCAAACAACTTGGACGGCGTGAAATGTGGCCGGCTTTTCTGGCCGAATATCCGCGCCTGGCGAGTCCGGACGGGACGCACCAGTGCTACGCCCGCCGCGCCGAATTGGCAGCAGGCAATCGCAGCCGCTTGAAGGATGCCATCGCCTTGTGGTTTAGCGGACATGATTTGCCGAGTGCCTGCGCGCCCTTGTTTTCGCAGCTGATCAGCGAAGGCTTGATCAATCGCGAAGATGTGTGGCGACGGCAGCGGCTGGCGCTGGAAGCCGGCAACCCCGGCGTCGCGCAGACGGTCGCCAGCGCATTGCTGCCAGAAGATCGGATGTCAGCAGGCTTGCTTGATCTGGCGACGCGTTCTCCGGCCCGGCTGATTGCTACCCGTGATTTGCAATTAGGTCTCCGCCAGAATCGAGCGCTAGTGTTGTATGCGCTGAACCAGCTTGCCAAAACCAGTTCGACACAGGCGGAGTCGGCCTTGCGCAGCGTGCTGCCCCAACTTCCCGAGGCCGACCAGCGCTACGCATGGGGACAACTGGCGACGCAGGCTGCACGCCGCCATGAACCTGGCGCATTGCCATGGTTCGATCTGGCCGGGTCTGCGGCGTTGTCTGATGCGCAACGCGAATGGTGGGTGCGTGCCGCGCTGCGTGCGGAGCAGTGGCATAGGGTTGCGGTTGCGATTGATGGCATGGGCGACGCCAATCGTGCGCTTCCGGCCTGGCGCTACTGGCGCGGTCGCGCATTCAAGGCGCAAGGCCAGACCGCCAGCGCAATGCAATGGCTGG
>JAYVLR010000083.1:0-4421 GCA_043759395.1 Thiobacillaceae bacterium | reverse complement strand
CTGCAACAGGCCGTGCGCGACATCGGCAAAACCGCGTGACGCTCAGCCGCCGCCTGGCTGCCGAAGCACTTGGCAGCGCGTTTCTACTCGCTATCGTTATCGGCTCCGGCATCATGGGCGAGCGTCTCGCGGGCGGCAATGCCGCGATTGCGCTGCTCGGCAATACGCTAGCGACCGGTGCCGGGCTGGTGGTGCTGATCCTGGTCTTCGGCCCGATTTCTGGCGCGCATTTCAACCCTGTTGTCAGCCTGGCCGAAGCGATCCGGGGAAATCTGCGTTGGGGGAATGTACCGTCGTATATCGCCGCGCAAATCCTCGGTGCATTCGCGGGTATTGCGGCGGCGCATTTGATGTTCGAATATCCGCTGTTCTTTGCCTCGCAGCACGCGCGTACCGGGGCTGCGCAATGGTTCAGCGAATTCGTGGCGACCTTTGGCCTGTTGGCCGCCATCATCGGCTGCGCCCGCAACCGTCCCAGCGCGATTTCCTACGCGGTCGGCGCGTATATCACGGCTGCCTACTGGTTTACCGCTTCGACCTCGCTTGCCAATCCGGCGGTGACGCTGGCGCGCGCCGCGTCCGACACATTCGCCGGGATTCGCCCCATCGATGCCCCCGCGTTTATCGTCGCGCAGGTCGTGGGCGGTTTATGCGCGGTGTGGGTGTTTGGCTGGTTTTACCGAGAACGCATCAGCCAAAGCGACCCGTAATGTAATCCTCAGTCTGCTTCACGGTCGGGTTCATGAACAAGGTCGCGGTGTTGCCGAATTCGATCAATTCGCCCAGATACATGAAGGCGGTAAAGTCGGAAATGCGCGCGGCCTGCTGCATGTTGTGGGTGACAATGGCGATGCTGTACTCGCTCTTGAGTTCGTTAATCAGCTCCTCGATTTTGGCGGTAGAAATCGGATCAAGCGACGAGGTCGGTTCGTCCAATAAAACAATCTCGGGCTTGACCGCGATGGTACGTGCGATGCATAAACGCTGCTGCTGGCCGCCGGACAGGGACAGCCCGTTTTGTTGCAGCTTGTCTTTGACTTCACTCCACAGTGCGGCTTTTTTCAGCGCCCATTCAACGCGGTCGTCCATTTCTGAGCGTGAAATGCGTTCGTACAGACGCACGCCAAAAGCGATATTTTCATAGATCGTCATCGGGAACGGCGTCGGTTTCTGGAACACCATGCCAATCTTGGCGCGCACCAGATTGACGTCCTGTTGCTTGTCGAGCAGATTGTTGCCGTGGAAGTGAATACTGCCCTCGGCACGCTGTCCGGGATACAGGTCATACATGCGGTTAAAGGTGCGCAACAGTGTGGACTTGCCACAGCCGGATGGCCCGATGAACGCCGTCACCTGGCTCTTGGCGATATCGAGCGAGATATTAGTCAAGCCCTGAAATTTTCCGTAGTAGAAACTTAAATTGCGAACTTCCAGAATGGCTTCACTGCTGTTTTTATTTAGGGTCGGGGACATCGTGATGCTCCGTTAATATCAGTTGGTTTTTTTGCGGAAAATGATGCGCGCCAGAATGTTGACGGCAAGCACGACCAATGCGATGAGGAGCGCACCGCCCCAAGCCAGATTCACCCAGTTGTCGTAAGGGCTCATGGCAAATTGATAGATCACGACTGGCAGCGTACTGATGGGGTGTGACATGTCCATACTGAAAAACTGGTTGTTGAGCGCAGTAAATAACAGCGGTGCGGTTTCGCCCGTGACGCGCGCAATGGCCAGCAATACGCCGGTGACCACGCCCGCCTTGACCGCACGCAGGGTGATTTTGAGCGATACCTGCCAGCGCGGTGCGCCAATCGCAAAAGCGGCTTCGCGCAGACTGGACGGCACCAGCCGCAGCATGTTTTCGGTGGTGCTGACAATCACCGGGATAGCGATGAGTGACAGTGACAGCGTGCCCGCCCAGCCGGAAAAACCACCCATGGTGGCTACTGCCAGTGCGTAGACAAACAAACCGACGACGATTGATGGCGCGGACAACATGATGTCGGTGACGAAGCGCGTGACGGAAGCGAGTCTGGAGCGGTCACCAAATTCGGCCAGATAAATGCCAGCGAGAATCCCGATCGGTGTTGACAACAGGGTTGTGACACCGATGATCATGCCGCTGCCCACAATCGCGTTGCGCAGACCGCCGCCATCGCTGCCAGCGGCAGGCGTGTCCTTGGTGAAAAAATCCCAGCTGAAAGCGGCAAAGCCTCTGGAAAAAAGCGTCCACAAAATCCACAGCAAGGCGGCCAGCCCCAGCGCCATGGCGACCATGGACAGGGTCAAACCAATGCGATGCGACAGAAGGCGGCGCTGATATAAAGTCATGCTCAGGTACCCTGCTTGGCGGGGCTGCGATGGATCAACCAGCGCGCGAGGCCCAGCACGATGAAGGTAATCACGAATAGCACCAAACCGAGTGCAAACAGCGATGAGATATGCAGCCCCGGCTCGGCTTCACCAAACTCGTTCGCCAGGGTGGATGCGATGGAGGTGCCGGGCGAGAACAGGCTGCCAGTGATGCGATTGGCGTTGCCGATGACGAAAGTCACCGCCATGGTTTCGCCCAGCGCACGCCCCAGGCCAAGCATGACGCCACCGATGACACCGACACGAGTGTAAGGCAGCACGATATTCCAGACCACTTCCCAAGTGGTGCAGCCTACGCCATAGGCCGACTCCTTCAAAACCGGCGGTACGGTTTCGAAAACGTCGCGCATGACCGAGGCGATGAAGGGAATCACCATCAATGACAGCACAATCCCGGCAGCCAGAATACCGACGCCGATGGGTGGGCCGGCGAACCAGCCGCCGATGATCGGCACGTCGCCTAAGGCGGCTTGCAGCGGAGGCTGGATGTAGGTGGAAAACAAGGGCGCAAAAATGAACAGCCCCCAGATGCCATAAATGATTGACGGCACGCCTGCCAGCAATTCGATGGCGGTGCCCAATGGTCGACGCAGCCAGATCGGGCAGGTTTCAGTGAGGAAAAGCGCAATGCCAAAGCTGATGGGGACGGCGATGACCAGCGCGATCAACGAAGTGACGATGGTGCCGTAGGTGGCGATCAGCGCGCCGTATTCGTCGTCGGGAACGCTCCAGATATTGCGCCACAAAAATCTCGGGCCAAATTGCTTGAGCGCAGGCATGGCCTCAATGGCGAGTGAAATCAGAATACCTGCCAGTGCTGCCAGCACGATCAAGGCAAACAGCAAGGTCACCAACTGGAACAAGCGATCTTGCAGCTTGAAGGCTTTGACCTGTTGAGCCTGCGGATCTTGCACCGTCGTGTCGCTCATAATCGTTCCGTAGTGTTGCATGGCTGGCGCTTCAGAAAAAACTCAAGAACCGCATTGTAATTGAGCCTCTTTCAAAAGCGACCGGGGAATGGCAAGCCATTCCCCGGTACGCGTACTGGATGAAGATGCTTATTTGATGGTTTTCAATTCTGCTTCAACCATTTTTACGACATTGGCAGGAAGGGGTACAAACCCCAGTTCTTCAGCCATTTTCTGGCCGTTGTTCAGCGACCAGGTAAAAAACTCAACCACGCCACGGCTCTTGGCCGGATTGCTGCCTTTTTCATAGGCCAGCATGTAGGTCGCGGTGGTAATCGGCCAGGCGTTTTTATGACCTTGATCCAGCAGATCGGGCGCCATGCCCCGGACTTTGAAGTTGGCACCGCTGGCGGCATCGGCCACGGCATCCTGATTTGGCACGATGTAATTGCCGGCTTTGTTTTTCAAGGCGACAAAGGTCATTTTGTTTTTCATCGCGTCTGCAATATCAACGTAGCCAATTGCGCCATTGATCTTTTCCACGCTGGCTGCGACTCCTGCATTGCCCTTGCCGCCGATGGCATTGGCAGGCCAGTTCACGGTATTACCCGCGCCCACGTCGCGCATGAACGCCAGGGATTGCTTGGCCAGATAGTTGCTGAACACATAGGTGGTGCCGGAACCGTCGGCGCGATGTGCGATGGTGATCGCCAGGTCAGGCAGTTGCAGACCTGGATTCAGTTTGGCGATGGCAGCATCATTCCACTTGGTGATATTGCCGCTGAAAATTCGCGCGGTGGTTGCGCCGTCCAGTTTTAACTTGCCGGACTTGATGCCGGGCACGTTGATCACGATGGTGACCCCGCCCATTACCGTCGGAACCTGCACCAAGCCCATTTCATCCAGCAATTCTTCTTTCAGGGGCGCATCGCTGCCGCCGAAATCCACAGTTTTGGCCTTGATCTGCTTGACCCCACCAGACGAGCCAATGGCCTGGTAGTTCACTTCGTTGCCTGTTTTAGCCTTGTAAGCCTCGGCCCATTTGGTATACACAGCGTTGGGGAAGGTCGCGCCTGCACCGGTGATGTCGGTTGCAAAAGAGCTGGCTGATGCCGTAATGGCGAGCATCAGCGCAGTGGC
>JAYVLR010000082.1:0-5040 GCA_043759395.1 Thiobacillaceae bacterium | reverse complement strand
CGGCAGACCTGGCACAGCGCCCGACAAGCCTGATACAGCCGCATCTTCCACGCAGGTTGGCGTGGCCTGGCTCAATCTGGCGGCGGGGCGATTTCAGGTCAGCGAAGTAGATGCAAGCGCGCTGGCGGCTTTGCTTGCCCGCATCCGCCCTGCCGAAATCCTTATACCAGACGATTTTCCGCAACCGTCGGGCACGTATTCCATCCGTCGTCTTGCACCCTGGCAATTTGATTCTGCCAGCGCACACACCCGCCTCGCCCAACAATTTGGCAGCCGGGATCTATCCGGATTTGGCGTGGCGGATTTGCCGCAGGCCATTGCCGCAGCAGGTGCCCTGCTCGACTACATCCAGGCCACCCAGCGCACGGCATTACCGCATATCCAATCGATCCATGCCGAGTGCGACAGTGACTATGTGCAACTCGATGCCGCCACCCGGCGCAATCTGGAATTGACCGAAACCCTGCGCGGCGAAACCTCACCCACCTTGTTGTCGGTGCTCGATACCGCCTCCACCGGCATGGGCACGCGGCTGCTGCGCCACTGGCTGCATCATCCGCTGCGTGACCGAACTGTTTTGATCCAGCGCCGCGATGCCATCGGCACCCTCGCCGACCGACCAGACACCGTCAGCCAGCTCAGCCGGCTGCTGAAAAGCTGCGCCGATGTCGAACGCATCAGCGGTCGCATCGCGCTGCGCAATGCCCGTCCGCGCGACCTCTCCGGTCTGCGCGACACGCTCGCGCTGCTGCCGGAGGTGTGCGCACTGCTCCCCGCCGAGAATGCGCGTCTGCTGACCCTGGCCGGGGAACTCGCTGCGCGTCCCGATCTGCATACGCACCTCGCCCGCGCGATCCAGCCCGAACCCGCCAGCGTGCTGCGCGAAGGCGGAGTGATTGCCGACGGCTTCGATGCCGGCCTCGACGAACTGCGCGCGTTGACCCGCGATGCAGGCAGTTTTTTACTGCAACTCGAAACCCGCGAACGCGCTCGCAGCGGCATCAATACGCTCAAGGTCGAATACAACAAAGTACATGGCTTTTACATCGAAGTCAGTCGCGCCCAGTCGGAAAACGTACCGGACGATTACCGCCGCCGCCAGACGCTGAAAAACGCCGAACGCTACATCACGCCCGAGCTCAAAGCCTTCGAAGACAAAGCGCTGTCCGCACAGGAGCGCGCGCTCGCGCGTGAAAAATTCCTGTTCGAAACCGTGCTCGACATTCTCACCCCGCACCTGCCCGACCTGCTGAACATTGCCGCCGCGCTGGCCGAAACCGATGTGCTGGCAAGCCAGTCCGAGCGTTCGCGCACGCTCAAGCTCAACCCGCCGGAATACAGCGATGAGCCCGGCATCGACATCCGCGCCGGGCGCCATCCGGTGGTCGAAGCGCAGCTTGCACACTTCATCCCCAATGACGTCCAGCTTTCCCGCGCGCGCCAGATGTTGCTGATTACCGGCCCCAACATGGGCGGCAAATCGACCTATATGCGGCAGGTTGCACTGATCACGCTGATGGCGTGTTGCGGGCTGTGGGTGCCTGCGAGCAGCGCGCGCATCGGCGTGATCGACCAGATTTTTACCCGCATCGGTGCGTCGGACGATCTCGCCGGCGGGCGTTCCACCTTCATGGTCGAGATGACCGAAACCGCGCACATCCTGCATACCGCCAGCAATCAAAGCCTGGTGCTGCTGGACGAAATCGGGCGCGGCACCTCAACCTTCGACGGCCTCGCACTGGCCTGGGCCGTGGCGCGTCATTTGCTTACCGCGACCCGCGCCTTCACCCTGTTTGCCACGCACTACTTTGAACTCACCCAGTTGCCGCAAGAATTTCGCCAGGCCGCGAACGTGCATCTCGATGCGGTCGAACACGGCGACGACCTGGTGTTTTTGCACGCCGTCGAAGACGGCCCCGCCTCGCAAAGCTACGGCATCCAGGTCGCACGCCTCGCAGGCATCCCCAGCCCCGTCATCCTCGCCGCCCGCCGCCGCCTGCGCGAACTCGAAGATGCCCAGCTCCAGCCCGGCCCGCAAGGTGACCTTTTCGCCGCGCACCTCCCCACCGACGAAGCGCCGCCCCACCCCGTGCTCGACCAGTTGCGCGAACTTGATCCCGACACCTTAAGCCCCAAGGCGGCACTGGATATGCTGTATGCGCTGAAAGCGCATTTATGAAACTTGGCGAGCTGAAAACGAATTGATGAAATTGGGCGCGCTGAAAGCGCGATTGGTTTAAACCACTGAGCGAAATGAATCATGTACGAGTCCAAGACCAGAGCCCCCCTTCCCAAAGCAGGCTTTATTGCGCGGCTGCTAATCCATATTTCTTTTGCGCTGGGATTGCTCACCGTATCGCTGGGGATCGGCATGCTCGGCTATGCCCGCTTCGAACATCTGTCCTGGATCGACGCCTTCCTCAATTCCGCCATGCTGCTGGGCGGCATGGGCCCGGTCAACGCGCCTGTCACGTCTGTCGGCAAGTTATTTGCCGGTTTGTACGCGCTGTATGCGGGGCTGGTTTTTATCGTGACTGCGGCGCTAATACTCACGCCCGTGGCGCACAGACTGCTCCACAAATTTCACTGGGATTCGTAAACCTGGAGAAAATGCGCATCGGTATTGCCCGGCATCGGTGTAAGCCCCCTGAAATCATGCGGCAATCGGCAGCATCTGTTCCAGTTGATCCTTGATTGCGCTACGCGCTTCACGCAATTCGTATTCGTCCCGCAATCCCATCCAGAATTGAACGGAAGTACCAAACACTTTGGCGAGGCACAGTGCCGTATCCGCAGTAATACCCCGCTTACCCAAGACCATCTCATTGATACGACGCAGTAGCTTGCTGCCGGGTGCTTTATTGTTCATGAACCATGATGCGCCTCGCGCCTCACAACCCGGCGCAAATCGAATCTAACAAAGTAGAATGCGTTAATGCACTCTCATCACCTCGAACTCCTCGCCCCTGCCCGCGACGCAAACATCGGCATTGAAGCCATCCAGCATGGCGCGGATGCGGTTTATATCGGCGGGCCGTCGTTTGGCGCGCGCGGCCATGCGGACAATTCCATCGCTGATATTGCGCGGCTGGTGCAGCATGCGCACCGCTTTAACGCGCGGATTTTTGTAACGCTGAACACCATCCTGCAGGACAGCGAGCTGGAGGCGGCACGCACGCTGGCCTGGCAACTGTACGCGGCAGGTGCGGATGCGCTGATCATTCAGGACATGGGGCTGCTGGAACTCGACCTGCCGCCGATCCAGCTCCACGCCAGCACGCAGACCGACATTCGCACGCCCGCAAAAGCGCGTTTTTTGCAGGGCGTGGGGCTGAGCCAGATCGTGCTGGCGCGTGAGTTGACGCTGGAACAGATCGCCGCGATCCGCGCTCAGACTGACTGCACGCTGGAGTTTTTTATTCACGGCGCGCTGTGCGTGGCCTACAGCGGCCAGTGCTATATCAGCGAGGCACACACCGGACGCAGCGCCAATCGCGGCGATTGCAGCCAGGCGTGCCGGCTGCCGTACCAGGTCGCCGACTCGCACGGGCGCATCGTCGCGCACGACAAACATGTGCTGTCGATGAAGGATAACAACCAGAGCGACAACCTGAATGCACTGATCGATGCGGGCATCCGCAGCTTCAAGATCGAAGGCCGCTACAAGGACATGGGCTACGTCAAAAACATCACCGCCCATTACCGTACTTTGCTGGACAGGATTATCGACGCGCGCCCGGAATTTGCCCGGGCATCGAGCGGGCGCAGCACCTTTACCTTTACGCCCGACCCGAATCAGAATTTCAACCGGGGCTCGACCGATTATTTTGTGACAGGGCGCAAAGACGACATTGGCGCGTTTGATTCGCCCAAAAATCCCGGCCAGTCCATCGGCTACATCAGCAAGGTCACGCCAAAATGGATAGAAATCGAGACCGCCGCCACCCTGCATAACGGCGACGGACTGTGCTATTACGATCTGCAAAAAGAGTTGCAAGGGCTGGCAGCGAATCGCGTTGAGGTCATCGACGCGCAACACTGGCAGGTCTTTCCCAAGGATGCGATCAACACGCTCAAAGACCTGCGCGTCGGCACCGAGATTAACCGCAACCGCGACATGAGCTGGCAGCGCGTGCTTGATAAAAAATCCAGCGACCGCCGCATTGGACTCTGGCTCACGCTTGCCGACACCGCTGACGGTTTGAGCCTGACCGTGACCGACGAAGACGGCCACGCGGCAACGGCTCACGCGCCCTTGCCCGGGCAAATCGCTAACGATACGGTGCGCGCCGAGGCCAGTCTGCGCGACAATCTGTCCAAATTTGGCACGAGTATTTTCGAGCCGGTCGAAATCGTGCTCGCGCTGTCGCAACCGTGGTTTGTCCCTGCATCGGCAATCAACGCGCTACGCCGTAAAGCCATCGAGGCACTGGAAACCACACGCGCCGCCGCGTATCAACGTCCGTCGCGCACGCTTGCGGTCGAGCCGCCAGTGCCTTATCCGGAAGATACGCTCAGCTATCTTGCCAACGTCTACAACGCCCGCGCGCACGACTTCTACGCCAGGCACGGCGTCAAGCTCATTGCCGCCGCGTATGAGAGCCACGAGGAGGACGGCGAAGTCTCGCTGATGATTACCAAGCACTGCGTGCGCTTTTCGCTCAGCCTGTGCCCCAAGCAGGCCAAGGGCATTACCGGCGTACACGGCACGATCAAGGCCGAGCCGTTGACGCTGATCAACGGCAGCGAAAAACTCACGCTGCGCTTCGACTGCAAGCCCTGCGAAATGCACGTGGTCGGCAAGATGAAGCGTTCGGTCATCAATCAGCAGGCACAAACCGCCAGGACTGCGCCGATGCCGTTCTACAAAACCAAACCGGCGCAGTAATCCGGCTGGATTGCGGAGCTGTTTTGCACATCACCCCGTTCAGTGTGTCGCGCTTGCCGCGTATCGAATTTGGCGCCGGTGCGTTTGGCAAACTGCCGACGCTCGTACGCAGCTTTGGCACCCGCGCCTTGCTCGTCACCGGCGCACAGTCG
>JAYVLR010000081.1:0-2767 GCA_043759395.1 Thiobacillaceae bacterium | reverse complement strand
AAAGACCGACTCCTTTCACTCATCGAGTTTGCTCAACAAGCGGCACGCATGAACAGCAAATCGGTAGCTCGCGTTGAGCAACATGGTCTGTTCAAACTCTATGAGCACGAGCTATTCGATCTGCCGGGTATCAAGTTGAACCTAAACCCAGCAGAAGGGGAAGACGAGCTGTGGATGTCGATTACGCGGCTCCACGAGACCCGTCCGCCCGAAATTAAGAATGCGGTATTGCAACCTTGGGTCGAGATTGTTAACAACCCTGCGGTCGAACCCAAACTTAGAACCGCGATTACAGGTGAGGCGCTCATCGAAGCAGGTTCACACCGATCTTCTGAAAAAACAGCCATCCTTCCCGGTGAGCGACAGAAACCAGAAATCGGCCCGCAGCAACTCATTGCGTTGGAAGAGTACGAGGAGGCCGTGGCAGTTCGGATGGCCATCAAGACATACACGAGCGGTCCTTGGAAGATTTGGGCCGATGAAGAAAAACGTCGGCGTAAGACAATTCGGCTTTATGGCCAGATTTTTACCTTGCAGCAGCAACTTCAGGAGGGTGTTGTCGAGGCCCCTGTTGAAATCGTTTGGGGCGTAGGGATGGGTATTTGGACGACCAATTCAACATCGGTTAATTATCCAATCCTGACCCGGCTATGCGAACTAGCTCTTAACCCTCTCACTGCGGCAATTGAAGTCCGGCCGCGCGACCTTGACCCACGGCTGGAGACCGATTGGTACGCTTCGATCGACAACCCAGGACTGAGCGCACTTGAGAAATCCGGGAAAGAATTTTTCAGCAAAGCGACTCAAACTTTTTCACCATTCGACCGTGGCACGTTCGAGCCGCTGCTCCAAGCGGCTGCCACGCATCTTGACCCTAATGGAGTTTATTGGCCCCAGCAAGTGCCGGCCGAAGACAGAACGCTGCCAAAATCCGATGCAAACTTGCGTGTTACAGATACTTGGATTTTATTCGCAAGGCCACGAACCAATAGCATGTACCTGCAAGATCTTGATACGTTCAAAAAGAAGGTTGATGCCATTGAAACCACCGACGCCTTCCCAGGAGCAGTTGCTGCGGTTATTAGTGACCCATCGGATACTATTGAAGACTTGATTATGCCGAGCTATCGTGGGCTTTCTGCGGTTTACGGTAGTGGCTCAGATTCAAGTTCGGGAGAAGGTAACAGCAAGGCTCGGGATCTTTTCTTTCCCATGGCGTTTAACGATGAACAGGTGCGTATCGTTCAGTTGTTGGACGTGTCCGACGGTGTCGTTGTTCAGGGCCCTCCCGGCACCGGCAAGACACATACTATTGCTAATGTTATCTGTCACTACTTGGCTGATGGAAAACGAGTACTCGTTACATCAATGAAGGACCCGGCCTTAGCGGTGTTACAGGAGAAGCTTCCGTCTGAAATACGCCCTTTGGCAATTTCGCTGCTAACAAGCGAAGCCGACGGAATGAAGCAATTCGAGTACGCGATTTCGAAGATTGCTTCGGAGGTGCAGCGCATTGATCGTACCGCACTGGCGCGCGAAATTCTTCAAATTGAGCTGCAAATCGACGGCCTGCATGGGCGCATGTCCATCATCGATCATAGGGTTAACGAATGGGCCGCTAAAAACCTCTCACGCATTGAACTTGATGGCGAGCAAATTGAACCGCAGGATGCGGCCCACGAAGTAGTCGAAGGTACTGGTCATTTCGAGTGGATTCCTGATGCGCTAAGCGTGGAACCAAGATTCGCGCCAAAGTTTGCAGATTCGGATGTGATGCGCCTTCGAGAAGCGCGTCGTATCCTCGGTCAGGATATCGACTACCTCGATGCGTCGTTGCCGCAGCTTGTGGAATTCCCTGAATCCCGGATGCTGCTTGATGCACATCAGGATTTATCCCGTTTTGCCTTGCTTTCGAAAGAGGTGGAATCAGGTCAAATTCCCGGATTAGCAGATTCAAGTCAAGAAACCATCGCAGCAGCGCGAAAGCTCGAACATGACCTCGCTAGTCTTCGCGACCTCCGTGAACAAGTCCTTTTGGCGCACAAGCCATGGACGGGGACGATGCGTGAACGACTTCGAAAATCGACCTCAGACGATGTTCTGAATATGTTTGAGACGCTTGGACACGAGATTAAGGATGCCGCCGATGAGCGCAAGACCTTTCACGTCAAGCCGGTAGCGCTGCCGCCTGGTATCGACACCGACGTGGATATCGTTGAGGCGATTCGCAACCTATCCGAGAGCAAGCGGCCGTTTGGTATCTTGGGGTTGGTTGGAAAGAGCGACGAAAAGAAAAAACTTGGTGCGATTCAGATACTCGGTAGCGCCCCTGCCTCAAATGACGATTGGCTGCACGTTCTGCGATTCATCGCGCTGCAGAAGCAGTTTCGCGAGCTTGCCGTGCGTTGGAATAGCCTCGCGCCTGAACTAGCGGTAGAGATACTACCTGGGGTCGAGCCCGAGCACGGGCTCTTGGCCCAGGGGATTTACGATCTGTATGAGAAAGTCAAAGCGGTCGTAGCCACCGAGCATTCCGTTACCGAACAAGCTGCCAAAGTTTTGCCTGGGTGGCAGCGTGCCCGTGAACTTGCGGACACTGCATCCGTAATGGATGAGCTCTGCATCGCATTACGACACCATTTGACGAAAAACCGCCTTGCTGGTGTGTGGGCAGTTAAAGAGCGGTTCCAGCAGATGCTCGACAATCAGAAAGGCAGGGTCATTGAGGCGATTCGAGCGTTCTTGAATAATGAACTTGGCAATCCGG
>JAYVLR010000080.1:0-4121 GCA_043759395.1 Thiobacillaceae bacterium | reverse complement strand
AAATGCATCCGCGCTCATGCTTTTACTCCCGGCGGGCTGCAATTCCAGCAGCTTTAATGCGCCGCTGCCACACGCAACCACTACACCGCTGCGCTCAACCCGGATAATTTCTCCGGGATTTTCTTCCCCGGAATCAACGGCTTCTGCCCGCCATATTTTGATGATGTCATCGCCCAGCATGGTGAATGCGCCCGGGAAAGGGTTGTATGCGCGAACCTGACGCTGAAGCAAATGCGCGTCCTGTTGCCAGTCCAGCCGAGCCTCGGCCTTGCTGATTTTGGCGGCATAGGTGGCAAGTGCGTTGTCCTGGCTCTGCGGCGACAGCGCGCCGAATTGAGCGAGAGCCTCGACAATGCTCGCAGTGCCGATCTGCGCAAGCTTGTCGTGCAGGCTGCCAGCGGTGTCGTCCGGCGCGATGGCTAGCGCATGTTGCAGCAGCATTGCACCGGTGTCGAGACCGGCGTCCATCTGCATGATGGTAATGCCGGTTTCGCTATCCCCGGCCAGGATGGCGCGCTGGATGGGCGCGGCACCGCGCCAGCGCGGCAGCAGTGAAGCATGGATGTTAAGGCAGCCGTGACGCGGAAGATCGAGCACCGCCTGCGGCAAAATCAGGCCGTAAGCCGCGACCACCATTAAATCGGCATCGACCGCACGCAACTCGTTCTGTGCTTCGGGCGTTTTCAGGCTCGCGGGTTGTGCGAGTGCCAGGCCAAGCCGTTCGGCGGTGCATTTGACCGCGCTCGGCGCCAACTTTAAGCCACGTCCGGCGGGGCGGTCAGGCTGGGTCAGCACCAAGGCAATGGTGTGCCCCGCGTCATGCAGCGCGTCCAGCGCTGCCGCCGCAAATGCAGGCGTGCCTGCAAAAATCAGCCGCATGTGACAGCGAAGCGCAGGGTATTTACAGCGACACCCGCTCTTTGATTGAGGCGGACCAGGCCGGAGCGGGGTTATGTTCGCGCGCCAGCTTCAGGAATTTATTCCTGATGCGGTTGCGTTTGAGCGGAGACAGATAGTCAACAAAGACCTTGCCCAGCAAATGATCCATTTCGTGCTGGATGCACACCGCCAGCAGCCCCTCGGCTTCCAGCTCGAACGGCTTGCCGTCACGATCCAGCGCGCGTACCTTGACCCATTCGGCGCGCGTGACCTTGTCATACACGCCGGGCACCGACAGGCAGCCCTCTTCGCCTTCCGCGCGACCGGATTGGGCGAGGATTTCGGGATTGATGAACACACGGAAATCGTCTCGCGTTTCAGAGATGTCCATCACCAGCAGGCGCTCATGCACATCGACCTGGGTCGCGGCCAGGCCGATGCCCGGGGCATCGTACATGGTCTCTTTCATGTCGTCGATCAGGGTACGAATACGCGTATCGACCGCCTGTACCGGCTTGGCGACGGTGTGCAGGCGTGAATCCGGGTAATGCAAAATATCAAGTTTGGCCATAAACTTTGAAGAACTAGAGGGCTGAACGCACACTTTCAGGTAAATTCCGCATTACGTTGCAACAATTTAACGATAGGCAGCTAAATATTGAGTGGTTTTGTGCCGTTATTGCGCACAGTATATTTCAACGCGCAATTATTGATTCGGTATCGATGAAACATAAACGGACAGCATGGCTTGAGGCGCGAGTTTTTCGGATCAAGCCGCGATGTGCCGAATCAATAATAATTAAAACAGCGGGTTATTGAGACGGCTCCGCTGAACGAACCAGATGAACACTGCTATTTATAGCACCGCTGTTCATTATATTTACGTGCCGTCTCAATAGACAAGATCCATATGGAGGGTTCCACCGTGCGCCACCAGTTTATCGCTGCCACCGTCACCGCTGCGCTTTTGTTTGCAATGCCTGCAAAAGCCGACGAAGTGAAGTTACAAGACAATGCCCCGGAAAAATATGTCGTCGTGAAGGGCGACACACTGTGGGATATCTCGGGACGTTTCCTGAAGGATCCCTGGCGCTGGCCCGAGGTGTGGAATCTAAATCGTGAAGAAATCAAGAACCCGCACTGGATTTATCCCGGTGACATGGTGGTGCTCGACAGGTCAGGCAGCACGCCCCGACTGAAGCTGGTTACAGGCTCTAAAAATGGTATGGCGACCGTCAAGTTATCGCCCGGCGTGCGCGCCAGCGACATCGGCAACGATGCCATTCAAACCATTCCTGCACGCGTGATTTATCCCTTCCTTTCCCAGCCGCGTGTCGTCGCGGAAGACGAACTGAATAACGCACCCTTCATCCTGGGTACGAATGAGGAGCGCGTTGTACTGGGATCAGGCGATGATGCATTCGCTACCGGCGGCAAAGCAGGCGTAACGCGCTGGAACGTGTTGCGTCCTGGCAAGACTCTGAAAGACCCGGAAACCGGCGAAGTGCTCGGACACGAAGTGGAATATCTCGGTGATGCGCGTACCGTGCTGGCGGGCGCACCGCAAAAAATCCGTATTACCCGGTCGGTTCAGGAAATTCTGCCTAAAGACAAACTGGTCGAAGCCGATGCCGGCATGACCTTTGAATATGTTCCGCGCGCACCGGACAACCAGATCAATGGCCGGATCATTTCTGCCTATGGCGGCATTTCCGACAGCGGACGTTATCAAACCGTGGTGATTAACCGTGGCAAACGCGACGGACTCGAACCCGGCCACGTGCTGGCGGTTTACCGCGAAGGCCGCGCGGTGGAATTGAGCAAGGATGAAAAAGAGAAAATGACCTGGGTCGCAGAAAAGCAGGGCGTGCCAAATGGCGGTGCCTGGCTTTATAGCGACGTGCGCTGCCTGAAGGTAAACAGCAAGGTTACTTATGACCAGAGCGCGGATGTGCGTAATGCTTTCCGCAATACCTGCCTGGGGCTGGATAGCGACACCACCGTCAGGCTACCGGACGCGCGCAGCGGCCTGGTGATGGTGTATCGCGTATACAACCGCGTGTCCTACGCGTTGATTATGCAATCCGAGCGTCCCGTGTATCTGCTGGATAACGTCAAAAATCCGTGAACGCAATTGGATCAGATTGACTGGCTGAGGCTCGGCCTTATTCCCGGCATCGGGGATAAGGCCATCCACCATCTGCTAACGGCTTTCGGTTCCCCGGAAGCCGTTTTAGCGTGTGGCCGCAGCGCGCTGTCGCGCCATCTGCCGCCTAAGCTGATTGATGCCCTGCTGGCGGGGCCAGACGCAACGCTGCTGGCACAAACCCAGGTATGGCTGGATCAGGACGGGCACAGCCTGCTGACTCTGGCGGACGACGATTACCCGGTTTACCTGCGCGAGATTGCCGACGCGCCCCCGCTGCTGTATTGCATGGGGCGGCGGGAGTTGCTGAATCAGGTGTGTCTGGGCATCGTTGGCAGCCGCAGCGCCACGCCGCAGGGCGTGCTGGATGCCGAGGCCTTTGCCAGCGCGCTATCCCATGCCGGGCTCACCATCGTCAGCGGCATGGCGCTGGGGATAGACGCGGCTGCCCATCGCGGCGGCCTGGCGGGTGCAGGCTCCAGTATTGCGGTGGTCGGTACCGGCCTGGATCGGATTTATCCGGCGCGCAACAAGGCGCTGGCGCATCAACTGGCGGAAAACGGCCTGATTGTTTCGGAGTTTTCCTTGGGCACGCCACCCTTGCCCGGTCATTTTCCCAAGCGCAACCGCATCATCAGCGGCCTTTCCCGGGGCGTGCTGGTGGTTGAGGCTGCACCCGGCAGCGGTTCGCTCATTACCGCGAAAGTGGCAGCCGAACAGGGTCGCGAAGTGTTCGCGATTCCCGGTTCGATCCATTCGCCCGTGGCGCGCGGCTGTCACGCCCTGATCAAACAGGGTGCCAAGCTGGTTGAATCCGCGCAGGACGTGCTGGAAGAAATGGCCTGGGTCATCACCACGCCGCCTTTGAGCTACAGCGCGCCCACACCCGACCTTATTCTGGATGCAATGGATGCCGCGCCGATGACAGCGGACAGTATTGCCGAACGCTGCGGGTTGACGCTGGATGCGCTTTCAGCGAAGCTGTTGATGCTTGAACTGGAAGGCCGGGTTGCAACACTGCCCGGCGGGCGTTATCAAAAACTCAACTGATTATTGATTTGGCCATTAAGAAAGCTTCCGGTGCTGCGATAATTTG
>JAYVLR010000079.1:0-4337 GCA_043759395.1 Thiobacillaceae bacterium | reverse complement strand
GAGCGCATACCGCGCTCATGACCGCCGCCATGCATTTGTGCTTCCAGGCGGACGCGCGGTTTGCGCTGCACATACAGCGCACCAATACCCTTGGGACCATAAGTTTTGTGAGCCGAAAACGACATCAGGTCAACCGGTAGTTTTGCCAGATTGATCGGCATTTTGCCCGTGGCTTGCGCTGCATCGACGTGGAAAATAATGCCTTTTTCGCGACAGATGTTGCCGATGGATTCGACATCCTGAATCACGCCGATTTCGTTGTTGACCAGCATCACCGATACCAGCACCGTATCCGGGCGAATCGCCGCACGGAATACATCCAGATCAATCAGGCCATCGTCGCGCACGTTCAAGTACGTTGCCTCAAAGCCTTGGCGCTCCATCTCGCGCACGGTGTCAAGCACAGCCTTGTGCTCGGTGCGCACAGTAATGATGTGGCGGCCCTTGGTGCCGGAATAAAAATGGCCAGCGCCCTTAATGGCGAGATTATTCGACTCGGTCGCGCCCGAGGTAAATACAATCTCTTTAGAATCCGCGCCCACCAAAGCTGCAACGTGTGCACGCGCCTCTTCGACCGCCTTTTCAGCCTCCCAACCGTAAGGGTGCGAGCGCGAAGCCGGGTTACCGTACTGTTCAGTCAGATAGGGAATCATCTTTGCGGCTACACGCGGGTCAACCGGCGTTGTTGCAGAATAATCGAGGTATATCGTTTTCATCATCAATGCCTTATATCGTTCAAACAGCCGCACTCATTTTTGACACGCGGCGATCCTGCATTACTTTCTTTTCACATTCGCCCTGCTTTGCCACCAGACTGGCCAGGGTGACCGCACCCAGATAATCGTAAATGTGGTTGTTCAAACCTACCCACAAGTCATGCGTCAGACAGCGGTGTTCGTCATGGCAATTTTCCTTGCCAGCGCACTGCGTCGCATCGATCGGCTCGTCCACGGCACGAATAATGTCGGCCACCGTCACCGCATCCAGTTTTTTAGCTAAATAATAACCGCCACCGGGACCGCGCACACTTTCAACCAGTTCGTTGCGGCGCAAACGGCTGAATAACTGCTCCAGATACGATAGCGAAATATCCTGCCTCTCGCTGATTCCAGCCAGTGTCACCGGCCCCTTACCGCCTCGCAAAGCCAGATCCAGCATGGCGGTTACGGCAAAACGACCCTTAGTTGTCAGTCTCATTTAATGCTCCAATAGTGACCGAAATATAAAATAACCTAGCATTTTGGTCAACTATTACTTATCCGAGTAATTTAGTCAACTATTTTGTTCAAATAGCCTGGATCGAAACTGTCACGGCCTGTGCCTTCCGGCATGTCTGCACCCATTTTGTTGAGTTGCGCCAGAATCAGTTCCAGCCGTTGATCTATGTTGACAGAATGGTCAATCAAGCCATGAATTGCCTTGATCACCGGGTCGTCCATATCGGCAGAAATCGCGTACGCCGAAAATCCCAGCTTCTCGGCTTGCTGATTGCGTTGCTTTTCAGCCGCGCTATCGATGATTCTTGCCGGGATACCGACTGCGGTCGCATTATCCGGTACATCTTTCACCACCACTGCGTTGGAGCCGATGCGCGCACCCGCGCCGATCGTGATCGGCCCAAGAATTTTGGCACCCGCGCCCACCACTACGCCCGCGAGCAAAGTCGGATGGCGTTTGCCTTTATTCCACGAGGTTCCGCCCAGCGTTACGCCGTGATACAAGGTGCAATCATCGCCAATCTCCGCCGTCTCGCCGATCACCACGCCCATGCCGTGATCGATAAATACCCGGCGGCCGATACGAGCGCCGGGATGGATTTCAATCCCGGTCAGCCAGCGCGCCCAATAGGAAATAAACCGGCTCAACCATTTGAACCCCGCTCCCCAGACCCGATGCGCCAGCCGGTGAATCATGATGGCGTGAAAGCCCGGATACGTCGTGACAACCTCGAACACCGATCTCGCGGCCGGGTCACGATCAAATACGACAGAGATTTCTTCCTTGATTTTACTGAACATGGCGGGTCACTATGATGGGTCGAAAAAGCTATTGCTTGCTGTTTTAGTCAACTATTTTTTTGCTTCGGTTCGAGGGCGTTCACTGCGGTGTGCGGCCTCGCTTGCAGCCGTCAAAATCCCACGCAAGATATTCACCTCTTCTTTCGCCAGCCGGGTACGGGCAAACAAGCGGCGCAGCTTTAACATCAGCTTGCCCGGCGAACCGGGATTCAAAAATTCCAGTTTAGCCAGCGTACTTTCGAGGTGGCTATAAAACCGCTCGATCTCCTCCATCGATGCCGCATCGATTTCCGGCTGAGGCCAGCTCACGCAGTTCAACCAGCTTTGTCGCACTTCATAACTCAACACCTGCACCGCAGCGGCCAGATTGAGCGAGCTGTAATCCGGATTCGCGTGGATCGACACCAGACCCTGGCACAAACCCAGCTCCTCGTTTGATAACCCGGAGGTTTCATTGCCAAACACCAAAGCCACCGGCGTGGCTTGCGCCTCGACCAGCAAGCGCGGTGCTGCCTGCGCGGACGTCAGCACCTCGGACATAATATCGCGCCGCCGTGCCGATACGCCCAGTGCCAACGACGTACCGGTCAACGCCTCTGCCAGTGTTTTGCACACCACCGCATTCGCCAGCACATCGGCCGCACCGGATGCCATCGCTTCCGCCTGGCTATTCGGGAACACGCCAGGATTGACCAGAAAAAGCCGTGACAAACCCATGGTTTTCATCGCTCGCGCCGCCGCGCCGATATTGCCGGGATGGCTCGTGTGCGAAAGCACGATGCGAATTTGATCGAGAAGTTTCGGGTCTGGCTGGGTTATCAAGAGCGTCATCAAGTAAAATGTCGGCTTCGTTCTTTCAAGCCTGTGTCCCTAAAAAATGCATCCCATGCTCAACACGGCGGTGAAAGCCGCTCGCCGCGCCGGGGCGATCATCAATCGCGCCTCGCTTGATCTAGACCAGCTCACCGTCCGCAGCAAACAGGATCGCGACTACGTCAGCGAAGTCGATCAAATGGCCGAACGCGCCATTATCGAAACCCTGCTCGACGCCTACCCAAAGCATGCGATTTTAGCAGAGGAGTCCGGCGCGACCCCCTCACCCCAAGGCGGCAGCGAGGATTACACCTGGATTATCGACCCGCTCGACGGCACCACCAATTTTCTGCACGGCCTGCAACAATATTCCGTCTCGATTGCTTTGAAACACAAAGGCCAGATCACCCAAGCCGTCGTCTACGACCCGGCGCGCAACGAACTCTTCACCGCCAGTCGTGGCAGCGGCGCGTTTTTCAACGACCGCCGCCTGCGCGTCACCAAACGCACCCGGCTGGAAGAATGCCTCATCGGCACCGGCTTCCCGTTCCGCGATTTCCGCTTTGCCGAAGCCTACACCAACATGTTCAAAGACATGATGCTCGCCACCTCCGGCCTGCGCCGCCCCGGCTCTGCCGCGCTCGATCTGGCCTACGTCGCCTGCGGTCGCTACGACGGCTTCTGGGAAATGCACCTCAACCCGTGGGATATTGCCGCCGGCAGTTTGTTGGTGCAAGAGGCTGGCGGTCTGGTTGGAAACTTCATGGGTAACGAAGGCTTCCTGGACTCCGGCAACATTATCGCCGCCAACCCCAAAATCTTCTCGCAGATGTTGAAAGTCATCGCGCCGCATCTGCCACCGGAATTGAAGATCTGAGCATCCTTCTCTGAATCCCATGTCCAGCGTTCAGGAGACCGCCACCCACACGCCGATGATGCATGGGTCTATATCTGTGTGAATAAAGGGATTCGAGGCCACTCTTAGAAAAGCTATACGCAGGCCTATACCGGATTGGCGATGGCGGCGGCTCACCGAACTGGTTTTTCGGAGAATGACTTAGGACAGCGCTACAATATAAGGCGCTGTAATTGGGGGGTAGGTGCCAGAATGAAGCGAATAATACTCATGGCCTCGATAGCATTATCGTTAACCGGCTGCATGACTTACAACTTGCAGACCTACGGACAGATCGACCAAAGCAATAAATCAATTACCGTTCCTCCCGGGTCTAGCGGCCTGACCGGAAGGTTGAAGCAGGCACTCAAAAATGATGGGTGGTCACTCGCAGTACGTCGAGGGCCGCGAGTGACTGAAGGTAGTTTCGGCGAAAAAACCAGGCTGGAGCAGTATGACACGTTCAATACTCGCTATGAGCTGGTGATGAACTGGAATCAGTTTGATTTCTGTGTCCCGGGCTTCACCCCGGCCTTGTACTACGACATTTCCATGATCGATAACAAGTCTGGCGCCGAGGTCTTTGCGCTTGGCGGTCGTGGCTGCGAACC
>JAYVLR010000078.1:0-2656 GCA_043759395.1 Thiobacillaceae bacterium | reverse complement strand
GAACATGAGCGCGTAGGCCGCCAGCGCAAGTTGCCGATGGCTCCAGCCGATGCGCACCAGTCGCTGATAATAATGCTCGCGGTGCGCGCGCCAGATTTTTTCGCCGCATACGCCGCGTTTGATCAAGCTCACGCTGGCATCGACGATAAATGGCGAAAAAACCATCAGCGGAAACCGTGCCGGCCAATAGCCTTGCAACACGCCAACCACTGCCAGCGCGGCGGCGAGAAACCCCAGCGGTATGGAACCTGTATCGCCCATGAACAGCCGCGCGGGCGGGAAGTTAAAGCGCAAAAAAGCCAGCGCGGCGGCGGCAATCGCGGCACATAACAGGGCGAGTTCGGGCGCGCCCGCCAGCCACGCGGCGGCAGCCAGCGCGCCAAATCCGATCACCGCCATACCGCCGGCCAAACCGTCGGCACCGTCCATGAAGTTGTAGAGATTGGTCATCCACACGATGGCGAGTGTGGCGACAACCAGGCCGCCGCCGCCAAGTCCGGGCAGCATGAGCAGACAGCCGATGGCAACCGCGATATGCGCCAGCAAGCGAAATAAAACGGGCAGATTCCTGAAGTCGTCCAGCAGCGAAATCGCCGCCAGCACCACTGCGCCGAGGATGACCGGCAACAACGCATGCGGCTGAATCAGCACGGACGCAGCCAGCACGCCCGCCATGATGCCGATTCCGCCGACGCGGGGCGTGGGTGAGACATGCAGAGAGCGTTCATTGGGGTGATCCATGGGAAGACGCGAAACGCTACGTAGCAAGACCACCAGCGTCAGCCAGCACATGCAGAATGCACCTAGCGGCACCAACCAGATGGAAGCGCTTAACGGCAAAACGAAGGGCGCACGACGGCCAGGAAAGTTGGCGGTAAAACGAAATCAGACAAGCAACAGCCCCGTATCTTCATACAGATCATCCAGCGTTAAATCCAGACTCACGCCATCGCACTGCACCGCCAGAATGTCTTCGCGCGATAGCTCCTGCTCGAACCAGTCGCCGCCGTCGCTGCGGAAAAACGCGCGCGCCCACAGCTGCTTGGAATCGACCATCAGGTAATAGCGCAGGCTCGGCAACGCGCGATACGCCTGCCATTTCTCGCGCATATCGACATTGGCGGTAGCTGGCGACCACGCGCAAGGGGTAGGCCGGGGTTGTAAAGCCGCTGAAGCGTCAACAACCCCGCTCAACACCTCGGCGATCAGGCACGGCGACTGTTTGTAGATCGGGTGGTCGTCCGCCGGGTCGCACACCAGCATCGCATCCGGGTAGTAATACGTGGTGTTGGCGGCAATCCGCAGCTTCATGTCGGCCATGAAGGCGCGGCAAGGCTTGCCGCGCGTGATGTTGCGCAGGTGGTAGGCAATATTGAGTGCAATACGGTTGTGCCGCTCGCTCGCTTCCGCCATGGCGTAGGCTGCGCCGCTGACGAGTGCGTGTTTGACCCCGCCGGCGGCTTCCCGACGCAGATAGTCGTCTTCGCTTAAAGGCTGGTGGGCGTGGGCATGAGACATGGCGGGATTCCTCGATTCAGGATTTTACTACGCCGGGCGTTGGGCGGCAGCAGGTTTCGCAAGAGGCGAAGCGGTCTGGTGTAAACGCGTTTATTGTTCCGGCCACCAAACAGTTTATAAAGAGTGGGGATTCGCCCGCCACGGCAGTCTTGTCAGATTCTTGTGTGGCCGGCCAATAAGCAATTTAAACAGGCGATTATTGAGGCGGCTCGCGTCCTCAATCGAAGGCGGCGATGACTGTACGCTTGCCGCCTTGTTCAAACTATTTAATGGCCGTCTCAATAATGCGGGTCGGGTGGCGTATTGCCGTCGATAGAAAAATTGTGTTCAGCGTAGTTATTGATGCTGCGAAAGGCGTTGCACAGTTCGCGGGTTGCTGCGCGCGCCCTATCCAGCGCGGCAGCCAATTCGGCAAGGTCATCGACATATTCATGAATCAGGCGGTTGCGCAGACGGCGCATGGCCAGCCACAGGTCGGGATCGCTAACGATGCCAAGCCGTTCGGCGCGCCGCAGATTGTCCAGTGCAGTGCCAGGTGTTTCTCCCACCGCCAGCAGGAAATGCGGCAACAATTTGTCGACGATGCTGTCCTGCATACGCGAAAATTTGCCGACGAAGGATTCCAGACGGTCTATGCCTTCAGGTGTGGCGAGCAAAGCCTCCAGCCATGCTGGAGAAATGTCGCCGTGCCCGGGAAAGAATCGCAGCATGACGGCATCCAGGTAAGCCTCCGCTTTGGCAACCACTCCCAATATTTAACAGAGACGATCCGGGTTTGCATTCACAGCGGCATTCCGGTTTGGCGCGCAGCCAGATCGATGGCGCGCATCGGTGTGTCTCGCCTGTGTACCACAATATCGATACGCTGTTCGCCCAAGCGTCGCTGTAGCGCCGCGTAGAGCTTCAGCTCGCGTGCCAGCGTTTCTGCGGCAGTGCCTTCAGCCTCAAGGTATAGGTCAATATCGCCCCCGCGCGCTTCATCGCGCACCCTCGATCCAAACAGCAGCACGCGCACACCCTCGCCGAAGTGTTGCCGCACTTCTTCGCGAATCATTATTCTTTGCGTATCGGTGAGCCTCATTTTTTGTTCGGAGTGGCCGGGGACTGATGCGGTGATTTTAAACCGGAATCGGGAGGC
>JAYVLR010000077.1:0-9517 GCA_043759395.1 Thiobacillaceae bacterium | reverse complement strand
CGCAGGTTTTGCTGACCCTCGCTCGGGTCGTTGATCCATACGTCCAGCTCCAGCAGAATGCCGTTGTCAGCAAAGCTTTTTAGCAGCACTGACGGGGCTTCACTTGGGCTGCCGTGCAGCACTCTCGGATGCGCCAGTGCGACTTGCAGCATGATCGTCTTGGCCTGATCCAGATCGGTTTCGTAAGACACTTGCACCGGCAACCCGATACGGATGTTGGGCTGGGTCAGCGAATGGTTGACCACGGTTTGGGTAATCAGCATTTCGTTCGGCACAATGCTCTCGGTGCCGTCCTGGGCTTTGAGCAGCGTATAACGCGTGTTGATCTGGCTGACCTGCCCGTATTTGCTGTCTACCGTAATCAGGTCGCCAATGCGCACCGAGCGATCCAGCAGAATGATGAAGCCGGAAATATAGTTGCTGGCGATTTTTTGCAGCCCGATGCCGAGACCTACGCCCAGGGCACCGCCGAATACCGACAATACGGTCAGATCAATGCCCACGGCAGGCAGTGCAATCATCACTGCCAGCAGCAGCAAAATCGTGCGCACTGCCTTGGTCAGTGCCATCCGCAGCGACAGATTCATGTGCGCAAAACCCATCAGCCGGTTCTCGATGAACTGCGCCAGCCCGAGCGATGCAATCACCGCAATAACGATGACCGCCGCCGCCTGCAATAAAAGCCACAAGGAAAAATGATGGTTGCCGGACTCGAACGATAGCGCTTCCAGCGCAGCATGGATGCGCGGCAACAGACCGGTGATATGCGCCGCAAACCCGCCCCAGATCAGCCAGACAACGCTGCGCTCCCAGGCCTTTTGCGCCTCGCTGGGTTTGAACGCATAGCGCAGGGCGAATACCAGCAAACGCACCCCGGCCAGTGCGAGCAGCAAGGGCACGGCGATATCCAGCAAATGCGTTTCGCCGATCCAGCGTTCAGCCACCTCACGACACAGCAACACCGCCAGCAGCATTAGCAAAGGGAAGCCGATGCGGCGCACGCCAGCACGGCCAGTCGCCCACGGATTGTCGTTGTCGCGAAGATAAGGCTGGATGAAATGCATTGCCAGCCAGGCGGCAGCCACACACAGTGATAGCAAGCCGAGCTGCCACAGCAATGCCGTGTCGTGGCTGTCCTGAATCAGGCGGGTGATGAGATTGTTAAACGGGAGCGCGGTGTTTGCCATGGGTCAATGAGTGTGAGGCGTGAGAAGTATTGCAAGCTTAGCGGCCATGGTCGGCATACAGGCTGTCTATCGGCGAACGATAACGGCTGGCGATCCGGTTGCGCTTGATTTTCAGCGTGGGCGTGAGCAGGTCGCCTTCGACTGTCCACGGCGTCAGCATTGGACACACGCGGCGAATCTGCGCGTAGCCGGGGAAGGCTTTGAGATGATTGCTCATCTGCGCGATCAGCGCCTTTAAAAGTTTGGGATTGCGCAAGCTGGCTGGCGCGGCAGGATCAAGCCCCAGACTGGCGGCGAAGATGGGCCAGCGTTCAGCATCGAGCACCAGCAGCGCCGCCAGAAAAGGTTTGCCTTCACCGACGATCATCGCTTGTTCAAACAGCGGGTCGAGCAAAATGGCCGACTCCATGTCGGACGGCGGCACCTTCTCGCCGTTGTTCAGCACGATGATGTCCTTGATCCGCCCGATGATTGTGAAGTGCCCTTGCGCGTCCAGGCTGGCCTTGTCGCCGCTGTGAAACCAGCCATCCGCATCGATTACCTCGCGCGTAGCTGCCTCGTTTTTCCAGTAGCCGCGCATGACGCACCGGCTGCGTGTCAGCAGTTCATCGTTCTCGCCAATTTTGACCTCGACTCCCGGTAGTGCCGGACCGATACTGGCTGGAATATTGGACGACGGACGATTGACGCAGACCACCGGACTGGTTTCGGTCAGCCCATAACCCTGATAGAGCGGTACGCCAAGGCCGATGAATACGCGCGCAATCTCGGGCGATAACGCGGCACCGCCGGAAATCGCATAGCGCAGCCGCCCGCCCAGTTTTTCGCTTACCGTACGCGCGACCAGTCGGCTTAACAGCGGCCACAGCAACAAACCGGGATGCCAGCTTGCGCGTCCCTGGGCGTGCTCAAAGCGCCGCCAGCCGACAGTGACGGCCAGACTGAATAATCGGCGCGCGAGCGGAGTCTTCCTGGACAGGCCATCCTGAATGCGCCCGTACACGCGTTCATAAATGCGCGGAACCGAGATCAGTACGGTCGGACGAATCGTGCCCAGATCCTGCGCCAGTTGCGCGACAGAGCGCGCATAGGCCACTTCCGCGCCCACCAGCATCGCCCAGTAATAGCCTGCCGTTCGCTCCAGCGTATGCGACAGCGGCAAAAACGACAGAAAAACATCCTGTTCGCCGAGCGCCACGCATTGCGTCGCATACCACGCATTCCACAACATGTTTGCGTGCGTCAGCATCACGCCTTTGGCGCGCCCTGTCGTGCCGGAGGTGTAGATAATGCTCGCCAGCAGATCGGGGCTGAGAGGGCGAGGCAGCAGCGCAACATCCGCCGCCGCATGGAGCCAGTCCGCCGCCACCACAAAACGCGGACTCCAGCCGGCCAGCCCCTGATCGGGCGGGTTGAGGCTGACAATGCGTTGCAGGGTGTGGCTGGCGCCCGCGATTTCGGCCAGTTTTATGTGTTGAAACTTGCCTTCGACCAGCAGCAATTTTGCGTCGGCGTGATTCAGAATATAGGCCGCGTTTTCCGGGCGGTCATCCAGATACAGCGGTACCGTCACCAACCCCAGACCCAACGCGGCCTGATCGAAAATCACCCATTCGACGCAATTTTTCAGCATCACCGCAACACGGTCGCCGGGTGCCAGATTTTCCTTGACCAGCGCGGCCTGCCAGCGCGCCACTTCGGCCGCGATCTGCGCCCAGGTGAACGCCAGCCAAGACTCGCTGGCCGGATCAAACTGGCGGTACGCGATTTTGTCCGGCATCGCAGCCACCCGTGTCCGAAACAGTCCGTAGAGCGTGCCTAATTGTTCCGGGTGAAAAATCGCAGCCATTGTCAGGTTTTAACCAGCACCGCAGCAAAAAAGCCATCGGTATCGTGAAGTGCGGGCGAGAGTTTCAGATAGCGACCCATATCCGGAATGTCGATTTTGGCTTGCGCCAGTAATTCATTGACGGGCAAGAGCGTGAATGCGCCTTCGGCCAAAAAAGCTTCAACAATCTGCTCGTTTTCTTCCGGTAGCAGGCTGCATGTCGCATATACCAGCCGCCCGCCAGGTTTCAGCAGGCGCGCTGCCGAGCGCAGAATCGCAGCTTGTTTGCGCGTCAGTTCGGCCACGCTCTCGGGTGACTGGCGAAATTTGAGATCGGGATTGCGGCGCAGGGTGCCGAAGCCTGAACACGGCGCGTCAACGATGACCCGGTCGAGTTTTCCGGCCAGGCGCTTTACCCGCGTGTCATTTTCAGAACCCAGCAATTGCGGCATCACATTCGATAGTCCCGAGCGCGCCAGGCGTGGCTTGAGCTTGACCAGCCGCTTCTCCGCCACATCAAACGCGTACAGCCGCCCGCTATTGGCCATCATCGCGCCAATCGCCAGCGTCTTGCCGCCTGCGCCGGCGCAAAAATCGCACACCATCTCGCCGCGCCGCGCGCCGGTCAGCAGCGCCAGCAACTGGCTGCCGTCGTCCTGCACTTCGATGCTGCCATCGACAAACAGCGGATGACGATTGATCGCGGGGTTGTCACGCAGCCGGATGCCCCAGGGCGAATGCGGTGTGAGCTCGGCGCCGTAGCCTTCTGTGCGCAGGCGTTCCAGCACCACGTCGCGGCTGGCCTTGTGCGTATTCACGCGCACGTCTAAGGGTGCCTGCTGTTGCAGGGCGCGACCCAGTGCCAGAATATCCGCGTCGCTGATCGCGGCTTGCAATTTCCCGATTACCCAGTCCGGCAGTTCTGCCGCCACGCCCAGTGGCAAATCACTGGTTTTGGCGTTGCGAATATGCGCGACCAATTCTGACCGGGCAAAGTTTTCCAGCACAGACCCGCTCATGCCGCGCACTTTGATGAGCCAGGCGACGATCAGCGTGCGCGGGTTGGCCGCAGGCACCACCACCGATAAATAACGATAGCGCCGCAATACGCCAAATACTGCTTCCGCAATAAAGCTGCGCTCGTGTGATCCGAGTTTTTTGTTTTCGCGAAAAAACGTGGACAGCACTTTGTCTGCCGGGTACTTGAAATCCAGCACCAGATCCAGCGCCTGGGTGGCGAGTTGCAGTAAGGCGGGTGTCAGTTCCATTGGGGTTTACGCTCGTTTTTATTCAATGTTTGTGTGTTCGGCAATAAACTCGCGCACCCAATGTTCGGGCTTTGCACTGCTGAAGCGCGCGACCATTTCGCCTTTTACAAACAGCAGCACGGTCGGAAAACCGCGCATCGTATAGCGCCCAGCCAGCTTCATGTTGTTGCCCTCGTCCACTTCGATTTTTGCCATGCGTATAGCGCCGCCGTAGCTGGGAATCAGACGCTCCAGCACCGGTGTGAGCGCACGGCACGGCGGGCACCAGTCGGCCCAGAAATCCACCAGAACAGGCTGCGCGTGCGAGGCCTCGACCACCTCTTTTTCGAACTGATGCAAGTGGGTATCAAAAATTAACGCGGGTTCGTGAAGCGAAGGATTTATGCTCATACGGGTTTGGGCGCTTGCGGCGTGGGACGGCGGTACGTCGGGTGCGACAGAATACCATTACGATCAGCGTCGGCTGCGGGCTACACTGCGCCACTTCGTTAAGTGGAATCAAAGGAACATCATGGAATTCAAGCTGCGCGGAGAATACGTCGCGCTGTGTGACCTGCTCAAACTCACTGGAATCGCCGATAGTGGCGGGCAAGGCAAGCTCTTGGTCGCCAATGGCGAAGTCACGGTTGACGGCCAGCCTGAAAGCCGCAAGGCAGCGAAAATACGCGCGAACCAGACGGTACGTTGTCTTGGGCAAACTATTTTGGTTGTGGCGGGATAAGCAGGAATCCAGTAACGGCTATTTCGACGAACCTGGTTTATCTTATATATAAGAGTACAGTAATATACTAAATATTAAATCAGGAAGGAATGTCATGTGGCTTCGCCTATTTGCACTGTGTCTGCTTGCCGGGATCGGATCATCATTAGCCATGGCCGCGCCAGGTGGCGCGAAACTTTTCGGGCGTTATTGCGCCTCGTGCCACGGTGAGAGCGGCAGCGGCGGTATCGGCGTACCCCTTGCGTTGCCCTCGTTTCAGGCCGCTATCAGCGACGATTATTTGCGCACTACCATACGACTCGGGAGGCCGAGCCGGGTGATGCCTGCGTTCACAAGCTTGAGCAGTGCCGAGGTCGATGCCATTGTTAGTCACGTGCGTGGCTGGAACAAAGGGCCGTCGGTTACCTATTCCAGACAACCTGTCAAGGGCGACCTGAAACACGGCAAACAGCTGTTTGGACAGTATTGCGTCGCCTGTCACGGTGCGAATGGAGAAGGTGGCAAAGGCACCGGCGTAACGTTTTCGCGTCCGCGCGATTTGCCCATCATGGCACCTGCATTAAACAACCCCGGCTTTCTTGCGGCGGCGACCGATGCCATGATCAAGACCACGTTAATGCATGGACGGACGGGCACGCCTATGGTCTCTTTTCTCAAGCAGGGACTGAAGGAAAAGGATATCAACGATATCGTCAAATACGTTCGCAGCTTCGAAAAACAGCCGCTGGCGCAAAGTACGCAGGCGTTGCAGACGGGAAGTCCGGTGATCGTTCGCGACTCACCGTACGACTTGAGCACTACCGTCGAAAACGTCAAGCGGGCGGTGAACAATAACAATTATTTCTATGGCCGGGTGCAGACGCTGGAATATGGCCTGACCGATCCGGCTAATGAAAATCCGAAGCAGGTCATTGTCTATTTTTGTAATGTCAGCCTGCTCAATCAGGCGCTGGCAATTGATCCGCGCCTGGGCATGTTCTTGCCTTGCCGTATCAGCATTGTTGAAAAAAACGGCAAGGTGCAGGTGATGTCGGTCAATCCCGCAGTGTTGAGCCGGCTGTTCAATAATTCAGAACTGAATGAGATGTGCGAGCGGCTGAGCCAGAGTTACGCGGCCATCATTGAGGAGGCGACGCTATGAAATGGCTGATGAAATGGTTACGGATCGCCGGGCTGACGCTGATTCTGGGCGCGCCAGCCGCTGCGGACGGCTTGCTCATGGCGCGTATGGACAAACCTTTTCCGGAAGCGATGAACCTGCTGCAACACGCTATTTCGTCACGCGGCTACAAGGTCACACGCTTGCAGCAAGTGAATGAAAACCTGGAGCGGCGAGAATTTAAAAGCGACATGTACCGCGTGGTCTACTTCGGCAAATACGAAGAAGTGAAACAGGCGACGGCCATACATCCGGAGTTGATGGCATTCCTGCCGCTGAACATCACGATTTTCGCGGAAGGCAATCAATCCATTCTGGTAGCGAGCCATCCGCAAACGCTGCGGAATTTTTTCCCGGATCCGGCCTTGAAACCCCAGTTTGACCGTTGGGAGAAAGATATCGTTGCGATCATGGATGAAATGCGCGAGGACTATTGAGACGGCCAGATAATAGTTGAATCCGCTAAGTGTTTTTTGCGTCGGCCTGCGCGGGTCAGTTCGTCGAGCCGTCTCAATAGAGCGCTGTTTTTGATGCTTATTGATTCGGCCTCCCGCACTGTGCCACACGCTGCCTGGCTACGCTGACCTTCAATGTCACTTCAACCTTCATCCGGCCGAATCAATAAGGCGCGGCAACGCAGGGATTCTCGTCCGGGAATTGACGGCGCAGCCGCCACCGAAACAGCGGGATGAAGCCCGCCCGTTAGAATGGCGGAATGAAATCCGCATCGCATCTTCTCCGAACCGTTTTTGGCCACGACACTTTCCGTCCACATCAGGAGGAGATCGTCACCCACCTGATCGAGGGCGGCGATGCGCTGGTGATTATGCCGACCGGCGGCGGCAAATCGTTGTGTTATCAGTTGCCCGCCCTGGTGCGCGAGGGCATTGGCATCGTTGTGTCGCCGCTGATAGCGCTGATGCACGATCAGGTCATCGCGTTGCGGCAACTGGGGGTGCGGGCGGAATATCTTAATTCGTCGCTGGATGCGAATGAGGCGCGGCGGGTCGAGACGGCGCTGGCGGCGGGCGAGCTGGATCTGCTCTACGTTGCGCCGGAGCGTCTGATGACCGAGCGCTTTCTGGCCTCGCTTGAACACGCGCAGATTGCCTTGTTCGCGATTGATGAAGCGCATTGCGTGTCGCAGTGGGGGCATGATTTCCGCCCCGAGTATGTGCAGTTGTCCGTGCTCCACGAACGCTTTCCCAATATCCCCCGCATCGCGCTCACCGCCACCGCTGACGCGCCGACGCGCGCCGAGATTGCGCAGCGTTTGCAACTGGAGGAGGCGCGCCATTTCGTCACCGGTTTCGACCGCCCCAATATCCGTTATCACGTACGCATGGATGCCAGCAGCGCGCGCGAACAACTGCTGCGCTTTATTCAGGATAAACACAGCGGTCAGGCCGGGATCGTGTATTGCCTATCGCGCAAGCGCGTGGACGAAACCGCCGCTTGGCTCAGCGCGCAGGGGCTGACCGCGCTGGCCTATCACGCCGGCATGGATGCTGGCGCGCGCCGCCGCACCCAGGAGCGCTTTCTCGCCGACGACGGCATCATCGTGGTGGCGACGATTGCCTTCGGCATGGGCATCGACAAGCCCGACGTGCGTTTTGTCGCGCATCTCAATCTGCCCAAAAGCCTGGAAGCGTACTATCAGGAAACCGGTCGCGCCGGACGCGATGGTGCGCACAGCGATGCATGGATGCGCTACAGTCTGTCCGATGTGATTCTGCTCAAACGCATGCTCGACGAGTCCGATGCCGACGAGGCGCACAAGCGCGTCGAAGCGCGCAAGCTCGATGCCATGCTGGGTTACTGCGAGCTGACATCGTGTCGTCGCCAATCGCTTCTCAGCTACTTTGGCGACGCGCCCATCGCGCCCTGCGGCAATTGCGACAACTGCCTTGATCCGCCGCAAACGATAGATGCCACTACCGCCGCGCAAAAAGCGCTGTCGTGCGTACACCGCACCGGCCAGCGCTTCGGCGTGAACTACCTGGTCGACGTGCTGCTCGGCAAAGACAACGAACGGATCAAAGGCTTTGGCCACCATGCGCTTTCGACCTTTGGCATCGGCAAGGAATTCGACGCCAACGAATGGCGCGCGCTGTTTCGGCAACTGGTCGCGCGCGGCTATCTCTACGCCGACCACGAACACTTCGGCAGCCTCAAACTTACCCCTGCGTGCCGCCCGCTGCTGCGCGGCGAAAGCACGTTGCATCTGGCCAAGCAGACCGCGCCCGTCAAACGCGGCAAGAAAACCCGCGTGGCAGTAGCGGTTCCGGTCAGTGATGATCCGCTGTTTGAGGCGTTGCGCACACGCCGTCGTGAACTTGCACAGCAACAAGGCGTGCCGCCTTACGTCGTGTTTCACGACAGCACGCTGGCTGCGATGGCGGCGTTTCGGCCGCAGACGCTAGCGGCGTTTGCCGAATTGCCGGGAGTAGGGGAGAAGAAACTGGAGACGTATGGGGCGGCGTTTTTGGAGGTGATTCGGGCGGGATGAGCTGTCGTTGCGAGCACCCTGACGGGCATAAAAAGCGCGGCGACGAAGCAATCCAGTTGGGTGTTTGGCGCGAAGCACGCTGTATGTGAATGGTTAAACCTTCGTCAGACAAGGGTTCGTTGGCCGGGAGTTGCCCGGCGGCAAGTCACTTTCTTTTGTTTCGCCAAAAGAAACGTAACCAAAGAAAAGGCGACCCCACATCCCCGAATTCCCGAAGTCTGAATCTGCTGGACGGGCATCGAAAAACTCGCCCCGCTTGGCTGTTTTGATTTTGTTTTTTGTGAGCGAAGCAGCGTGGTTGTTGGGGCTTCAGCCCCTTACAACCACGGCGTCCCCTTTACGGGGGCTCAAACACCTTCGCCGCTGATCCGCCCGGCAGACTCAGGCTTCGGCGGGGCTAAAGGGGGAGATGGTCAAAGGCAAGGGCGGCGGTGACTGGACGAGTTGCGGTTATCATTTGGACTTCACATTCGGCGCAATAACGATTGCGCCCTACGCGGGCTGATAGCGGGAAAGCCAACGCTCTGGCAGTTGCTTCTTCGACGGCTTTGGTAAAACGGACTCCTAAGCCGGGTTGGGCTTCATTGTAATAAGCAAGCTCAGCAAGAAATTCTTGACGAGCTTCTGCGACAAAACGTGCGCGCCTCACTAGGTCATACGCCTTGCTTCAGCAAACACATCCTCTGCCGGGTAGGTCTGTAGCCCACCTCTGTCGAAAGCCGAGACACGTTTCTCAATTTTGAAGTTGAAGTTGACCCCATTTCACGGACACCCTATTGTTCTTGCAGAAGGAGTCCGGGATGAGTAAATCGCATACCCCCAAGCCGCCCTATCCGGTGCAATTT
>JAYVLR010000076.1:0-2982 GCA_043759395.1 Thiobacillaceae bacterium | reverse complement strand
TGGGTAGCGGCAAGTTCAAGCGCTCGCATGCGTTCATGCGTCATATTCTCACCAAGAAAAGCACCAAGCGGAAACGTCAGTTGCGCGGCATGGAAACAGTCAATGCCAGCAACCACAAAGAAGTTTCACGCATGATGCCCTACGCATAAGGAGAGAATAGATGCCACGCGTAAAACGGGGTGTAACCGCCCGAGCCAGTCATAAACGTGTTCTTGCGCTAGCCAAAGGCTATCGCGGTCGTCGCAAGAACGTATTCCGGGTCGCCAATGAGGCGGTGATGAAAGCGGGGCAGTATCAGTACCGCGACCGTCGCCAGCGCAAGCGCCAGTTCCGTACTTTGTGGATTGCGCGGATCAACGCCGCCGCCCGCGAGCACGGACTGACCTACAGCGTCTTCATGAACGGCATGAGCCGCGCTGCTATCGGCATCGACCGCAAGGTGCTGTCCGATATCGCGATTTTCGATAAGGGCGCATTCGCCAAGATTGTTGATCAGGTCAAGGCCAAATTGGCAGCCGGTCCGGCTGCGGCCAAGCTGGCAGCTTAAGCTGCCACCCAGTAACAAAAAAAGGCCGCGAGGCCTTTTTTTGTTTGTGTGAGCGAGAGATAAAACATACTCATGCGTAATCCAAACGAAATCGTCGCCGAGGCTATTGCTGCGATCAACGGCTGTTCTGATTTGCCGACGCTGGAGCAGGTCAAGGCCGGTTTTCTGGGCAAGAGCGGTACGCTGACGGAGCTTTTGAAAAGCCTGGGCGGTATGCCGGCCGGGGAACGCAAAGTTGCCGGTGCCCGGATCAACGAAGCGAAGCAGGCGGTTGAGGCGGTGTTGAAGGCGCGGCGCGAGGCCTTGCAACAGGCCGAACTGGCGCGCCAGCTTGCCGCCGAAACGATTGATGTGACGCTGCCGGGGCGTGGAGTGGAGCGGGGCGGTTTGCACCCGGTCTCGCGTACCTTGTCGCGCATTCAGGCGCTGTTTCGCTCGATTGGTTTTGAGGTGGCGACGGGACCTGAAATCGAATCCGATTTCTATAATTTCACCGCGTTGAATATCCCGGAAGACCATCCGGCGCGGGCGATGCACGATACGTTCTATCTTCAGTCGGGTGAGCTTCTGCGTACGCACACGTCGCCAGTCCAGGTGCGTTACATGCAAACGCATCAGCCGCCGCTGCGCATCATCGCGCCGGGGCGGGTGTACCGCTGCGATTCCGATGTGACGCACACGCCGATGTTCCACCAGGTCGAGGGCCTGTGGGTGGATGAGAGCGTATCGTTTGCGGATTTGAAAGGCGTGCTGGCAGATTTCATGCGCAATTTTTTTGAGCGCGAAGATTTGCCGGTTCGTTTTCGGCCTTCGTTTTTCCCCTTCACCGAACCGTCTGCAGAAATGGATATCGGCTGTGTGATGTGCGGCGGCGAAGGCTGCCGTGTCTGTTCGCATACCGGATGGCTGGAAGTGCTCGGCTGCGGCATGGTGCATCCGAATGTGTTCAGGCATGTCAACATTGATACCGAGCGCTATCTCGGATTTGCGTTCGGTCTGGGGGTGGAACGGCTGGCTATGCTGCGTTATGGCGTTGACGATTTACGCTTGTTCTTCGAGAACGATCTGCGTTTTCTCAAACAATTCAACTAAGGCGCGACTCTCATGCAATTTTCTGAAGCCTGGCTGCGCAGCCTGGTAAATCCCGCCCTTGATACGCCGCAACTGGCGCATCTGCTGACGATGGCGGGGCTGGAAGTGGAAGCGCTGGAACCTGCCGCGCCACCGTTCGACCAGGTTGTTGTGGCCGAGATTCTGTCTGCGGAAAAGCATCCCGATGCGGATCGTTTGCGCGTGTGCCAGGTCGATGTGGGCGAGAGCGCGCCCGTTACGATCGTCTGCGGCGCGCCGAATGCGGCAGCAGGATTGAAGGTGCCGTGTGCGCGACCCGGCGCGAAATTACCGGGAATCGAAATCAAAGTTGCCAAGGTGCGCGGTGTCGAATCCTTTGGCATGCTGTGCTCGACCAGGGAACTCGGTTTGAGCGGTGAAGCTGACGGCCTGATGGAGCTGGATGCGGATGCGCCGGTGGGCGAAGATTTTCGTGCATATCTGAATCTGAATGACACGCTGGTCACGCTCAAACTCACGCCCAACCGCGCGGACTGTCTGTCGATACAGGGCATCGCGCGCGAGGTCGGGGCGATTACCCGTACTGAAACGCGCTTGCCGACGATGACGGAGTCGGCCAGTGAAATCAGCGATACGCTGGCGGTGCGCGTATCCGCGCCGGAGGCGTGCCCACTGTATCTCGGGCGCGTGGTGCGCGGCATCGATGCGCAGGCAGCCACGCCGCGCTGGATGGCAGAGCGCCTTTTGCGTAGTGGTATCCGTCCGCTCAGCGCGCCGGTGGATATTACCCATTACGTCTTGCTCGAACTCGGTCAGCCGATGCACGCATTTGCCTTGTCGCGTTTGCAAGGCGGCATTGACGTGCGCATGGCGCAGGCGGGTGAAAAGCTGGAATTGCTCAGCGGACAGATTGCCGAGCTCGCACCGGATATGCTGGTGATTGCCGACGACACCGGTCCGGTCGCGGTCGCGGGCATCATGGGCGGGCTGGCGACCAGCGTCGAACGTTTTTCGGTTGATGTGTTTCTCGAAGCGGCGTTCTTTGCGCCCGCAGCGATTGCCGGGCGGGCGCGTCGGCTCGGGTTGTCTACGGATGCTTCGCACCGCTTTGAACGCGGCGTGGACTTTGCCGCGACGCGACAGGCGATGGAACGTGCGACCCAGCTATTGATGGACATCTGCGGCGGCCGCGCCGGGCCGATCATCGAACATGCGGCGAATCTGCCGCAGCGTAATCCGATCAGCCTGCGTCTCGCGCGCTTGCATCGCGTCGTGGGTATTGAACTTGATGCCGAGCAGGTGATGCGCGATTTGCGGGCGCTGGGTGCCATCGTCGAACGCCATGACGACACGCTGCTGGTGAC
>JAYVLR010000075.1:0-12086 GCA_043759395.1 Thiobacillaceae bacterium | reverse complement strand
CTGACCTACGCGGGCAATCAGGCCAATCTTGCCAGCCTTGCAACGAATCCACATTACATTTTTGCGCACGGCAGCATTGCTGATCGCGCATTACTTGATTCGCTCCTGACCCGACACCAGCCGCGCGCGGTGGTGAATTTCGCGGCAGAAAGTCATGTCGATCGTTCCATCCAGGGCCCGGGCGAGTTCATCCATACCAATGTGGTGGGGACATTCAACCTGCTCGAATCTGTCCGGGCGTACTGGGGCAAACTGCCGCAGGCCGGGCAATCCGCTTTTCGCTTCCTGCATGTCTCGACCGACGAAGTGTACGGTTCGCTGGCGGTCGACGAGACCGCTTTCAGCGAAACGACGGCTTATGCGCCGAACAGTCCTTATTCTGCTTCCAAGGCGGCATCGGATCATCTGGTGCGCGCTTATCATCACACTTATGGCCTGCCAGTGTTGACGACCAACTGTTCCAACAATTATGGCCCTTACCAATTTCCTGAAAAACTTATCCCCTTGGTGATCCATAACGCATTGGCCGGGAAGCCTCTGCCGATTTATGGTGACGGCAGCAATGTGCGCGACTGGTTGTATGTTTCGGATCATTGTTCGGCGATTCGCCGCGTGCTGGAGGCCGGTCGCGTGGGCGAGGTGTACAACATTGGCGGCTGCAACGAAAAAACCAATCTGGATGTCGTCAAAACACTATGCACGATTCTGGACAGGCTGCATGCTGACTCCCCCGTCACGCCACACGAAACATTGATCAGCTACGTCAAGGATCGCCCCGGACATGACCAGCGGTATGCGATTGATGCAGCCAAAATGCAGCAGGAACTGAATTGGGAGCCCGCCGAAACCTTTGAAACCGGCATTCAAAAAACCGTACAGTGGTATCTGGATCATCCAGAATGGGTGGCTGATATTGTGTCGGGCGAATACCGTCAGTGGATTGATGCGAACTATGCGCAACGTGAATCAAAATCCAGATGAACTCAAATAAGGGAATTATTCTCGCCGGCGGCTCAGGCACCCGGCTTTATCCTGTGACGCAGTCCGTGTCCAAACAGTTGTTGCCGGTCTATGACAAGCCGATGGTCTACTACCCATTGACGACCCTGATGCTCGCTGGCGTTCGCGATATCCTCCTGATTTCAACCCCCGAAGACACGCCGCGTTTTGCGGCTTTGCTCGGCGACGGCAATCAGTGGGGATTGAATATTCAGTTTGCCGTTCAGCCTTCTCCGGACGGTCTGGCGCAAGCCTTTATTTTGGGCGCTGATTTTATTGGTAACGATGCCTGTGCGCTGGTACTGGGCGACAACCTGTTTTATGGCCATGACCTGGCGCGTGATTTGTGCGTAGCCAGTAATAAAAAAATGGGGGCGACGGTGTTCGCTTATCCGGTTACCGACCCGCAGCGTTATGGCGTGGTGGAGTTTGATTCCGGCGGTCGCGCAATCAGTCTGGAAGAAAAACCGGCTCAGCCCAAATCCCGTTATGCCGTGACCGGGCTGTATTTCTACGACAACCGTGTGATTGAAGTGGCGCGATCACTCAAGCCTTCGCCGCGCGGCGAGCTGGAAATAACCGATGTAAACCGGCAATATCTCGAGTGGGGTGAACTTGATGTCAAGGTCATGGGGCGCGGCCATGCCTGGCTGGACACGGGTACGCACGATTCCCTGATTGAGGCGGCTTTGTACATCCAGACCATCGAAAAACGCCAGGGCTTGAAGATCGCCTGCCCGGAAGAAATCGCCTATCGCCAGGGATTTATCGATGCCGTGCAACTGGAAAAGCTGGCGCAGCCCTTGCTGAAAAATGCTTACGGGCAATATCTGATGGACGTCCTGCGCGACAGGGTGTTCTGATGCAGCTTATCCCGACGAATCATCCCGATATTCTCTTGCTTGAACCTCAGGTATTTGGCGATGAGCGCGGCTTTTTCATCGAGAGCTATAACCGTAAAACCTTTTCTGCGCTTGGCATAGACACCGACTTTGTGCAGGATAATCACTCGCGTTCTACGCGTGGCGTGCTGCGCGGACTGCACTATCAAATCCAGCAGCCGCAGGGAAAATTGGTGCGCGTTGTTGCCGGCGAAGTGTTCGACGTAGCTGTTGATCTTCGGCGTGAATCCAGACATTTTGGCCAGGCGGTGGGGATGCATTTATCGGCAGAAAACAAGCGCATGGTGTGGATCCCACCCGGGTTTGCCCATGGTTTTCTGGTGTTGTCCGAAGTCGCCGAGTTTCTTTACAAAACGACTGATTACTATGCGCCTGAGCATGAGCGCAGTTTGCTGTGGAATGATCCTGCGCTCGGCATTGCCTGGCCGGTCACCGATGCGCCCACGCTGTCAGAAAAAGACCGCAAAGGCCTGCCGCTCAGCATGGCGGAGACCTTTGCATGAGGCTGCTGCTGACGGGCGTACACGGGCAGGTGGGCTGGGAGTTACAGCGCTCGCTGACAACGCTTGGGGAGGTAATCCCGGCTGATCGCAACGCGATGGATCTGGGTAATGCAGACAGTATTCGGCGCTGCATACGAGATTGCCGGCCCGATCTGATCGTGAATCCTGCGGCCTATACCGCAGTGGACAAGGCGGAATCAGCGCCTGAACTGGCGCTGGCAGTCAATGCGGTCGCGCCTGGTGTGATGGCGGAAGAGGCGGGCAGGCTGGGCATACCGATGGTGCATTTCTCGACCGATTATGTCTTCGACGGCACCCAGACCGATGCCTATAGCGAGACCGATGTCACTCATCCGCAAAATGTGTATGGTAAAACCAAGCTGGCCGGAGAACTGGCCGTTACTGCTACCGGGATTCCCCATCTGATATTCAGGACGAGCTGGGTGTATGGAATGCGCGGGCGTAATTTCCTGCTGACCATGCAGCGTTTGGCGCGCGAGCGGGAGTCATTACAGGTAGTGGACGACCAGTTTGGTGCGCCTACCTGGTCGCGTTCGATCGCCGAGGCCACCGCGTCGAGTATTACACGTTGGCTTGAGAATGCAGATCGGAAGGAGAGCAGCGGTGTGTATCACCTGAGTTGTGGCGGACGCACGAGCTGGCATGGCTTTACCGCCGCGATCCTGTCGCAGATGCGCAAAAGTGGCGAGACGGTGGCAACACTTAACGCGATTTCGGCTGCGGCTTACCCCACTCCGGCCATGCGTCCACAAAACTCGATCCTGTCCAATGCAAAGCTGGCTAAAGCGTTTGGCGTGTATTTGCCAGATTGGGAGACGGCGCTAACAATGTGCCTTGATTCTGCGGAAGATTTGCCGATATAGTCTCTGGGGTTGATTTACCATTCAACCCCAAGTATTTAATTAGGCGCGCTCAATAACAACTCAGGGGATTTATTTTGCCAAGCATTCATCCTGTCATTTTGTCCGGCGGTTCGGGCACTCGTCTGTGGCCGCTTTCCCGTGCGGCGCTGCCCAAGCAGTTATTGCCGCTCGTATCCACGCTCAGCATGCTGCAGGAAACAGTCGCACGTTTGACCGGCATGGCTGAAATCACCGCACCCTTGATGGTATGCAATGCCGAGCATCGCTTTATGGTGGCAGAGCAGATGCGGCAGATTGATATTCGCCCAAAAGCCATAGTGCTGGAGCCGGTAGGGCGCAACACCGCACCGGCGATTGCCGTAGCCGCGCTGATACTCGAACGGGATGATCCCCATGCCCTGATGCTGGTGTTGCCCGCCGATCACCTGATTCGCGATTTGGCGGCGTTTCATGGCGCGATACGCAGCGCCGCTATCGCCGCCCAGGCGGGACAGTTAACGACCTTTGGCATTACAGCGCCAACGCCTGAAACCGGCTATGGCTATATTCGCAAGGGTGCGCCGCTGGCGCTGGATGGGATCATCCATCAGGTCGCAGCGTTTGTCGAAAAACCGGACAGCAAAACGGCCGAAACTTATATCGCCAGTGGAGACTATTTCTGGAACAGTGGCATGTTCCTGTTCCGCGCGAGCGATTTTCTGGCTGAACTCGCGCAATTTCGTCCTGACATTCTGGACGCAAGCCGTGCCGCACTGGCGGGTGCCGAACAGGATCTCGATTTTCTCCGGCTGGAGCCTGCCGCCTTCGAGGCCTGTCCGTCGGAGTCCGTGGACTATGCGGTGATGGAACGCACCAACCGCGCTGCGGTTGTGCCGACCGACATCGGCTGGAATGATATAGGTGCCTGGTCTGCGTTGTGGGAAGTGGGCGACAAGGATGCAAGCGGTAACGTGGTGCGTGGCGATGTCATGCTGGAAGGCGCGGCCAATAACTTTGTGCGCGCTGAATCGCGCATGGTCGCCGCGCTCGGCGTGTCCGATCTGGTGATTGTCGAAACCACCGACGTAGTGCTGGTCGCGCGCAAAGACCGGGTGCAGGAAGTGAAAAAACTGGTGGATCGGCTCAAGGCCGAAAAGCGCAGCGAACATCTGACGCACAAGCAGGTGTTTCGTCCGTGGGGCTGGTATGAAGGCATCGACGAAGGCGAGCGTTTCCAGGTGAAACGCATTATGGTCAAGCCGGGCGAAAAACTCAGCCTGCAAAAACACCATCACCGCGCCGAACACTGGATTATCGTGTCCGGTACGGCGCGGGTAACGCGCGGGGAAGAGATTGAACTGCTGACTGAAAACCAGTCAACCTACATCCCGTTAGGCACCATGCATCGACTGGAAAACCCGGGCAAGATAGACCTGCACATGATCGAAGTGCAATCCGGCTCGTATCTGGGCGAAGACGATATCGTGCGCTTCGAGGATATTTATAAGCGGAGTTAAAGTGCGACCGGAGCTACGCTCCGTCCGCGTTTTACAATCCACGACGCGAGAAAGTCAGCGTGGCGTTGGTGCCGCCAAAACCGAAGCTGTTAGACAGCGCCGTCTGGATGTTGGCGTTGTCGATGCGCGTGCGCACAATGTTGAGACCTTCGGCCGCCGGGTCCAGCGTTTCGATATTGGCCGAGGCGGCGATGAAATTGTTTTCCATCATCAGCAAGGTGTAGATCGCTTCATTGACACCTGCTGCACCCAGTGCATGGCCGGACAGCGACTTGGTTGACGCAATCGCCGGGCCGTTGTTGCCGAACACGGTGCGGATTGCTTCCAGCTCCTTGACGTCGCCGACCGGGGTGCTGGTGCCGTGGGCGTTGATGTAGTCCACCGGCTCTTCCACGTCCTGCAACGCCATCTGCATGCAGCGTACTGCGCCTTCGCCGGAGGGTGCGACCATGTCGTAGCCGTCGGACGTGGCACCGTAACCCACCACTTCGGCATAAATCTTTGCGCCGCGCTGTTTGGCATGTTCGTATTCTTCCAGCACCAGAATGCCGCCGCCGCCTGAAATGACGAAGCCGTCACGGTTGGCATCGTAGGTGCGCGAGGCTTTTTCCGGTGTGTCGTTGTATTTGCTGGAGAGCGCGCCCATGGCATCGAAAAGGAATGACATAGTCCAGTGTTCTTCTTCCGCGCCACCCGCAAACACGATGTCCTGCTTGCCTAGCTGGATTTGCTCAACGCCGTTACCGATGCAGTGCGCACTGGTGGAACAGGCCGAGCTGATGGCATAGCTGACGCCCTTGATCTTCGCCCCCGTTGCCAGACAGGCTGCCACGCCACTGGACATGGTCTTGGTCACCATGTAGGGCCCGACACGGCGGATGCCTTTTTCACGCAGCGTATCGGTGGCTTCCAGCATGCTGGCAGTCGAGGTGCCGCCGGTACCGACAATCAGCCCGGTGCGGACGTTGGACACCAACTCCGGCGGCAGATTGGCATCGCCGATAGCCTCCTGCATGGCGACCCAGGCATAGGCATGGCCGCTGGCCATAAAGCGCATCAGCTTGCGGTCGATCAGCTCCTGCACATTTAGCTTGACCGAACCGGCCACATTCGAGCGCAGTCCGTGATCCGCGTATTCCTGCTGGAACGAAATGCCGGAGCGCCCCTCGCGCAGACTGGCGAGCACTTCGGTTTTGTTATTGCCGAGACTGGAAACGATGCCCATCCCGGTGACGACGACGCGACGCATAAGGTGTTCTCTTAAAAATTGTCGGTGCGGGTGAACAGGCCGACCCGCAGATCGCTGGCTACGTAGATTTCGCGGCCATCCAGCTCCATGCGCGCATCGGCGATACCCATGACGAGCTTGCGCATGATGAGGCGCTTGATGTCGATGTGATAGCGAATTAGCTTACCGGTCGGCAGCACCTGGCCGGAGAATTTGATTTCACCTGCCCCCAGCGCCCGACCATGCCCTGGTCCGCCACTCCAGCCGAGAAAGAAGCCGAGCAATTGCCACATCGCGTCCAGGCCGAGACAGCCCGGCATCACCGGGTCGCCTACGAAATGGCAGCCGAAGAACCACAGGTCTGGTTTGATCTCCAGCTCGGCAATGATCTGGCCGTTGCCGTATTTTCCCCCGTTGCTGGTAATCGACACAATGCGATCAAACATCAACATCGGCGGTAGCGGTAGTTGCGCGTTGCCCGCGCCAAACATTTCTCCACGCCCGCAGCTAAGGAGTTCATCGAAAGTGTAGCTGTTTTGATTTTTCATAATGAAACCCGTTGGAATTAACGGGTATTTTCGTCTGAAACGCGGCTAAACGAAAGTCCTGACCACATTTAATGAACAGAGTGCGGAGCTGGCGTGTGGCAACCAAGGCAATATCTGACTGGTCTGACGGACTTTCAGCCGACTTCCTTCAGCATCGACAGGCTTCTGCTCAGGACAATAATGTCAGCAGTTTCTCTTGCGCATTATAAGCTTGGGCGCGGCGCGGTGAGCAACGTGTGTAGTTGCCGTAAGCGTCCATTTCCCAGGCTTGCACGTTATCGCGCAGATAGGGTTTGAGCCCTTCGTTGATGACGCGTTTTTTTAGTTTTGGATTCAGCACCGGAAAGCAGCTCTCGATGCGGCGAAAGAAATTGCGATCCATCCAGTCGGCACTGGACAGATAGACCTGTTCGTCGCCCTCGTTTTTGAAATAGAAAATCCGGCTGTGCTCAAGAAACCGCCCGACGATGGAGCGCACGCGGATATTGTCGGACAGCCCGGCGACCCCCGGTCGTAGCGCACAAACGCCGCGAATGATCAGGTCTATTTTTACGCCCGCCTGCGATGCGGTATACAGTGCTGCGATCACATGGGGTTCAAGCAGCGCGTTCATTTTGGCGATAATCGCTGCGGGCTTGCCGGTGGCGGACAGACGGGTTTCGTTTTCGATCGCGGCAATGATTTCACCGTGCAGGGTAAACGGCGACTGCCACAGACGCTGGAGTTTGCCAACTTTGCCCAGACCCGTGATCTGCGTGAACAGACTGCTGACATCGGCGGTGATGGTTTCGTCAGCGGTCAGCAAGCCAAAATCGGTATAGAGCCTGGCGGTGCGCGCGTGATAATTGCCCGTGCCTAAATGCGCATAGCGGCGCAGGCCGTCCTCTTCACGCCGAATCACCAAGGCCAGCTTGGCATGGGTTTTATGTCCGACCACACCATACACCACGTGCGCGCCAACTTCTTCCAGCTTTGACGCCCAGTTAATATTGGCTTCTTCGTCAAAGCGTGCCATCAGTTCCACCACCACGGTAACTTCTTTGCCAGACTGGGCAGCTTGAATCAGCGCCTGCATCAGTTTGGAGTCCGCACTCGTGCGGTATACGGTCTGCCGGATCGCAAGTACGGATGGGTCGGTGGCCGCCTGTACGACAAAATCAATGACGGGTTGAAATGATTCAAACGGATGGTGCAGCAGAATATCACTGCGTCGAATCTGCTCGAAGATATCGGCACCTTTGCTGATCCGTGCCGGCAGCGCGGGTACAAACGGCGTAAATTTCAGATCGGGCCGATCCACCCAGTCTGGCACCTGCATCAGCCGCACCAGATTGACCGGGCCGTGCGTCTGGTACAGATCGTCGCGCGTGAGTTCGAATTGCTCCAGCAAGAAATTGATCATCGCATCCGAGCAGTTGTCGGCCACCTCCAGGCGGACTGCCGCACCATAGTGTCGCTGCGGGAGCTCGCCCTGCAGCGCTTGACGAAGATTTTTTGTTTCCTCGTCATCCACAAACAGCTCGGAATTGCGCGTGACGCGAAACTGGTAACAGCCTTCAACCGTCATGCCGGCAAACAACTCGTTGACGTGCGCATGCAAAATAGAAGAGAGGAATACAAAACCGTATTCACACCCGGTAATTTCGGCGGGTATACGAATAACGCGGGGCAGCGAGCGCGGAGCCTGTACCACGGCAGCACCTGAATTACGACCAAAGGCATCGCGCCCCGACAGCTCCACCATAAAATTCAAACTCTTGTTGAGTACGCGCGGAAAGGGATGGGACGGATCGAGTCCGATCGGCGTCAGTACTGGCATCAGTTCGCGAAAAAAATAGTCGCGGATCCATTCGGCCTGCGCTGCATTCCATTGCGTACGACGAATAAAATGAATATCGTGTTCGGCCAGTTGTGGAATCAGACTGTTGTTCAATAGCGTGTATTGGCGGGCGATCAGCTCATTCGCACACTGCGATACGGCACGAAATTGCTGGAGCGGCATCAGACCATCCACAGAAGGCACCCTCGAATGTGCAAGAATTTGTTCTTTCAGGCCGGCCATCCGAACTTCAAAAAACTCATCCAGATTACTGGATACGATACACAGATAACGGAGGCGCTCCAGCAATGGCATCTGCGGGTCTTCGGCCTGGGCAAGCACCCGGCGCTGAAACGCGAGGATGCCGAGTTCACGGTTGATGAGGGCTTCTGGGGGAGGATATTTCATGACGGCAATCAGGTGAATGTTGGCTAGGATAAAGCGCCAGCCAATCCGGCAAGATTACAAAAACAAGACAGCCTGTGCGGCGCAGCGTAATCATGACGAGGGTTTCATATACACGGGCAAATGAAACGATAAATGGCGGCTTTATTTTCCAGGCGCGCTGCGCTGCCGCACCGTTTCATACAAACACAAGGCTGCCGATACAGACACGTTCAGGCTTTCCACAGTGCCGCCAATCGGAATCCGTGCAACCTGATCGCAGCCTTGTTTGACCAGCCGACGGATGCCGCTGCCTTCGGCACCGAGCACCCAGGCGATGCCTACTTTGGCATCGATTTTTGCCAGTGGCTGCTCGCCGTCCATGTCGGCAGCGATGACCCAGATATTGTGTTCCTTGATCTCTTCAATCGTGCGGGCGAGGTTGGTGACCATGATGTAGGGCACGGTGTCGGCTGCACCCGACGCGACTTTTTCTACGGTGCCATTGATGCCGGCTGCGCTGTCTTTGGGTGCGATAACGGCATGCACGCCAAAGGCATCAGCCGAGCGCAGGATGGCACCCAGGTTATGCGGATCGGTCACGCCGTCCAGAATCATCAATAGCGGCGCGCCCTGGATGTTTTCCAGTACATCGTCGAGTGACTGGGTCAAGGCAACCGGTTTAACGCGCGCGACCACCCCCTGATGCTTGGCCGCTGTTCCTACCAGCCGCGTCAGCCGGTCGGCTTCGACTTTGGCGATTTTGACCTTGCTGTGGGCGGCTTGTGCGGCGAGGTCGCGCGCTCGCGCGTCGCGCCGGGTGAGATCAAGGTAAATTTCCAGTACGCCTGCCGGGTCGTGGCGCAGGCGGGCAAGCACGGCGTGAAAGCCGTAGATGAGTTTTTCGGGCGGCTTCTCGCTCATTTTCGTTTTGCCGGTTTTTTCCGTGCGGGTTTGTCGTCGGCCATCGCGGCTTTCCCGGCTATAGCGTCAACACTTTCGACCAGGGCAAAATCGATCTTGCTGGTTTCGATGTCTGCACGCATCACCTTGATTCGCACCCGATCACCGAGGCGATAACGTTTTCCGGTGCGCTCGCCCAGCATCCAGTGTTTGGCCTGATCGTAGTGAAAGTAATCCTGACCCAGCTCGGAGACGTGAACCAGACCTTCGATAAAAATTTCGTCCAGCGCGACAAAGACACCGAAGCTTGTGACGGCACTGACGGTGCCGTCGTATTCGTCGCCAATGCGGTCGCGCATGAAATAGGTCTTGAGCCAGGCATCGACGTCGCGCGTGGCATCGTCCGCCCGGCGTTCAGTCATCGAGCAATGAGTGCCCGCCTCGGCGAGACCCTTGGCAGGCAGTTTTTCGCCTTTGAGTACGGCCTTGATGCCGCGATGCACCATCAGGTCCGGGTAGCGCCGGATCGGAGAAGTGAAATGGGTGTAAGCCTCATAGGCCAAGCCGAAGTGGCCTTTGTTTTCGGGGCTGTACACGGCTTGACGCAGCGACCGCAACATCACGGTTTGCAATAATCCGGCATCGGGACGCGGCTTGATTTTTTCCAGCAGCTCGGCGTAATCCTTGGCATGCGGTTTTTCGCCGCCGTTCAGGAACAAGCCAAATTCGGCCATGAAAGATTGCAGCGCGGCGAGCTTTTCGGTAGTCGGCCCTTCGTGTACGCGGTACAGCGCGGGCTGCTTGTTTTCGTGCAAATAATCAGAGGCGCAGACGTTGGCCGCGAGCATGCATTCTTCGATGATGCGGTGAGCGTCGTTGCGTTCAACTTTGACGATGGCGTTGATTTTCCCCTGGTCGTCAAACAGCATTTGCGATTCGGTCGAGCCGAAATCAATTGCTCCACGTTTGGCGCGGGCTTTGAGCAAACAGCGGAACAGCTTGTCCAGCGCCTGCAAATGCGGCATCAACACCGCTTGCTTGGCATCCGGTTTGACAGCACCCGACAGCCAGTCCCACACCTGGTTGTAAGTCAGGCGTGCATGCGAATAAATCACAGCGGGATAGAAGCGGTATTCCTTGATGCTGCCAGTTGAGGTCACACGCATGTCACACACCATCGACAGGCGATCGACTTCCGGGTTGAGCGAACACAGTCCGTTAGACAGGGCTTCAGGCAGCATCGGGATGACGCGACGCGGAAAATACACCGAGTTGCCACGGTTAAAGCCCTCGGTATCAAGCGCATCGCCGGGTTTGACGTAATGGCTGACATCGGCAATCGCAACAATCAGGCGGTAACCGTTGCGGCCAAGCGGTTCGCAATAGACGGCATCGTCAAAGTCGCGCGCAGTCTCGCCGTCGATGGTGACGAGGGGCAAATGACGAATATCTTCGCGCTCATCGAAGTCTTTTTGCACGACTTTCTTGGGTAGTTTGTTGGCCTGAGCTTCTACATCCTGTGGAAACACATAAGGCAGGTCGTGCTTGCGCAGCGCAATCTCGATTTCCATACCGGGCCCGGTGAAGCTGCCCAGCACTTCGGTCACACGTCCGACAGCCTCGTTGTGCGCGCCGGGCTGGGTGGTAAGTTCAACCGTGACAACCTGGCCGGGCAGGGCGCCGTTGGCGAATTCGACGGGAACCAGAATATCCTGGTTGATGCGGCGGTTCTCTGCAATCAAAAACCCGAGGCCACCCTCGACGTAATAGCGCCCGACGACGAACTGGTTGACGTGCTCCAGCACTTCGACAATTTTGCCTTCACGCCGACCGCGCCGGTCAAAGCCTGCCACACGCACAAGCACGCGATCGCCGTGTAATACGCGATGCATTTCTTTCGGTGACAAAAAAAGATCGTCTCCGCCTTCTTCCGGCGCCACAAAACCAAAGCCGTCGGGGTGTCCCTCAACCCGTCCCTTGATCAGGTCAAGTTTGTCCGGCAGGCACAGTTGCTTTTTGCGGTTGAGCATTAACTGCCCGTCGCGTTGCATCGCACCCAGGCGGCGCTGGAACAGTTCCTGCTCTGCTTCAGTGATGGCGAGTTGCTGGGAAAACGCATCGACATCGAGCGGGCAGCCCGCCTCAGTCAACAATTGCAGAATATATTCGCGGCTGGGGAGGGGAGCGTCATAACGCTCGCATTCCCGCGCGTAAAAGGGATCGGCACGACGAATCGCGTTTATTTTTGCTGCTGCACTGTTGCTGCGTGGTTTTTTTGTAGGCATCTTCGTTGACAAGTTAATCGCTGATATTCATAATGCGCGCCTTATTGCCCAGATGGCGGAATTGGTAGACGCGCACGGTTCAGGTCCGTGTGCCGCAAGGTGTGGAGGTTCGAGTCCTCTTCTGGGCACCAGTTG
>JAYVLR010000074.1:0-9819 GCA_043759395.1 Thiobacillaceae bacterium | reverse complement strand
CGTCTCAATCATGCTTCGCTCAACGATGCTGCGCAATTGTCCGGCGCACCATTCGCCCGTTATGCCCACGGCGATCTGGTGCAACTCGAAGCGCAACTGGCCCGCAGTCAGTCGCAACCCAAAATGATCGTGTCGGATATGGTGTTCAGCATGGACGGCGACATTGCGCCGGTGGATGCGCTGCTCGATCTTGCCGAGCGCTACGACGCCTGGTTGTATCTGGACGACGCGCATGGTTTTGGCGTGCTGAATGATGGACGTGGCGGGTTGACGGATCGTGCGGCAAAGAGCGAACGCGTGATTTATCTGGCTACGCTGGGCAAGGCCGCAGGCGTGGCGGGCGCGGCGGTGGCGGCGGATAGCACGGTCATCGAATGGTTGATCCAGAAGTCGCGTCCGTATATCTACACCACTGCCACGCCGCCGATGCTGGCTGCGTGTTTGAGTGCAAGCCTGCAACAGATTGTCGAAGGTGCGGCCCGCCGCAAAATCCTGCACCGGCATGTGCTGCAATTGCGGGCAGGTTTGGCCGATTTGCGCTGGAAGCTGCTGCCGTCTGATATGCCTATTCAGCCCCTGATCGTGGGCGACAATGCCGCCGCTGTGGCCTTGTCGCAGGCGTTGCGCGAGCGCGGCCTGCTCGTGCCCGCCATCCGCACCCCAACCGTTCCTCAAGGCACGGCACGGTTGCGGATGACGCTCTCCGCCGCGCACACGGCTGACGACATCGATCAATTGATTAGTGCGCTGCATGAGGTCTAAACCGGCACTGGCTCTGCTCCACGGCTGGGGCATGAACCCGCGCGTATTCGATGCGCTTGCCCCACGACTGGCTGATCACTTTGCGCTGCTGCCGCTAGCCTTGCCAGGGCACGGCAGCGCTGAACTGTTGCCGATCAATACGCTCGCCACTTGGGCGGCGCGGATCAGCGCGCAATTGCCCAAACAGACGGCTCTGCTTGGCTGGTCTCTGGGCGGTCAAGTGGCAATGCAAATTGCGCGGGATTTCCCGGCGCAAATCGAGCGCTTGATCCTGCTGTCGAGCACGCCGAAATTTGTGCTTGCTGACGACTGGCAAGCCGGGATTCCGGAAGCCGATCTGACGGCATTTGGCGCGGATTTGCAACACGATGCGCGGGCAACGCTGTTACGGTTTTTAACACTGCAAACGCGTGGCGCCGACGCACAAAAATCGCTGCTGGACAATTTGCGAACGACTTTTTTTGCTGCGCCGATGGCGCAAGCCCAAGCCTTGTCAGCCGGACTGGAAATGTTGCTGACAACCGATTTGAGAGTAGACGCGGCAGCGCTTAACCAGCCCACCCTGGTCGTGCATGGCGGGCTGGATAAATTGGCGCCAGCCATTGCAGGCGCCTGGCTGGCGCGCACGATTCCGGACGCGCACTATTGCGAGCTCGATCGCGCTGCGCACGCGCCGCTTTTATCGCACTCGCAGCAAGTGTCTGACGCGATTCTGGAGTGGATGCATGGTTGAAGATTTCGTGCTTGATCGCGCCGAGGTGCGGCGCGCGTTTGATCGCGCGGCAGCCAGTTACGACGCGCACGCGGTATTGCAACGCGAGGTATGTGATCGTCTGCTGGAGCGGCTGGATTTTATGAAGCTCGCGCCCAAACAGGTATTGGATGTGGGCGCGGGCACCGGGTATGGCCTGCAACATTTGCGTACACGCTATGCCGATGCGAATTTGCTTGCGCTTGACCTTGCGCCCGCGATGTTGCATGCCACTCGCATCCGCTTGCCGTTACCGGGCTGGCCGCAACGCGTGTTGTCGCGTTTTACCCCTAACGCCTTAACCCCCACGTACCTGGTGTGCGCTGATATGGAGCGGCTGCCACTCAAGGCCAGCAGCGTGGATCTCATCTGGTCGAGTCTGGCGCTGCAATGGGCGAATGATCTGGAAGCGACGCTGCGTGGTTTTTATCGAACGCTCGCACCGGGCGGCCTGTTGATGTTTGCCACGTTTGGCCCGGATACGCTGAAAGAATTGCGCAGCGCGTTTGCGCAAGTGGATGCTGCGCCGCACGTCAACCGCTTCGCTGATTTGCACGATATCGGTGACATGCTGGTGAACGCCGGTTTTTCCAGCCCGGTGATGGAAATGGAAATGCTGACGCTGACTTATGCCGATTTAAAGGCACTGATGCTCGACCTGAAAGGGCTGGGCGCGCATAACGCGGCGTCTGTCCGCAGACGCGGCTTGCTGGGTAAATCCGCCTGGCAAAAGTTGCAGCGGGCGTACGAGGCGCACCGCATTGATGGCCGTTTGCCCGCGACCTACGAGGTGATCTACGGCCATGCCTGGGTGGGCGACAAGACGCGTCTGGAAGATGGTCGCCAGGTGGTTCAATTTAATATCGCGGAGCGGCACCGCACGTTGGGGCGGGTGTCATGAGCCAGGGTTATTTTGTGGCGGGCACAGATACGGGCATCGGCAAAACCGTGGTGTCGGTTGCGCTGATCCATGCGCTGCGTCAGCGGGGTCTGCGCGTGGTCGGGATGAAACCGGTCGCGGCGGGCGGAGAGACAGTCGGCGGCGTGTGGCGCAACGAGGATGTGGCGGCGTTAGCGGCGGCTTCCAATGTTCAGGCCGAGTCCAGGCTGGTGAACCCGTATGGTTTTGCAACACCCGTTGCGCCGCATATTGCTGCCATGCAAGCGGGCGTGGTGATCGATATTCCGACGATTGTGTCCGCTTACGATGCGCTGTCCAGAACCGCTGACGTAGTGGTCGTCGAAAGCGTAGGCGGATTTTGCGTGCCGCTCGGCCCGCATGTCGATACGGCTGATATGGCGGTGGCGTTGGGTTTGCCGGTGGTGATGGTGGTGGGCATGCGCCTCGGGTGCTTGAGCCATGCACTGCTCACAGCCGGGGCGATTGAACGTCGCGGTCTGGTATGGGCGGGTTGGGTGGCCAATGTGCTTGACCCTGCGATGCCTGCGCTGAATGAAAATATTGCCGCTTTGCAGGAAAGACTCGGAGCCGCGTGCATGGGCATCATGCCGAATATCCAGCCACACTCGACATCCCCAGAATGTTCGTGGCTTGTCCCGGATGCCTTTCCCCTGCTTGTAAATAAGTAAATCAGGATAAAGCTTAATAAGGATGCTCAATAATTTGATCTAATACTTAGAACCGACAAATGCCACGTCACGCATTGCCCATGCGGGGGGCGGCGTGTTATTGTGCGCGTCAAATTGCCGCATCCGTTAGGTTTTGGACATGGACATGCCGGGTTCTGACAGGGAAGTGCTGGGCTTGAGTAATGTGGGTCGGAGTGTGGGGGACTATGATTTTTTCTCGCGCCCCAACCGCTCACTAAGCCCTGACCAGCAGCGTTGGGTGTTCTGGAGTGTGGCGCTCCCTGGTATGGGAATCGCGGTTTTTTTTGCGGCGCTGGGCTATTGGTTGATGTTGCCGTTTGCCGGTTTTGAGATTGGCTTGCTGGCATGGGCATTTGATAGTTTGCGCGAGCACGACGGGGATTATGAATCGATCACCATTCGGGGCGAATGTTTGTGTCTGGAGTGGCGTGAGGCGGGTAAAACCTATCACCGGGATTTGAATACGCTTTGGACGAGCGTGGAGTCAAGTTGTGAGCAGGCCGAAAACCGTTGCCGATTTTGTTTGCGTTCGAGCGGCGAAACGACCGAGTTGGGTCGCTATTTGAGCGATCAGGGTCGCCTGAAATTGGCTGAAGTGGTGCGAGCAAAATTGTCGCGCAGGCCGGTTTTAAAGAAAATTGATAATTAAGTGGAATGAGGATGGGGAAGCTATGAAGCAGACTGTTTTGCAAAGATGGAGCGCCGCGCTCGCAGGCTTGATGATGAGTGGTTCGGTCTGGGCGGAGTACGGACTCAACCTGCAAGCGCCAGCCAGCAAGGTGGCGAGCGATGTGTATCACCTGCATAACATGATCATGCTGGTATGCCTGGGTATTTTCATTGTGGTGTTTGGCACGATGTTTTACTCGCTGTTTGCGCACCGCAAATCCAGAGGCCACAAAGCGGCCAACTTCCACGAAAATACCACGGTCGAAGTCGTCTGGACCGTGGTGCCGTTTGTCATCCTGATGGGTATGGCGTATCCCGCCGCCAAAGTGGTGATCGATATGAAGGACACGTCCAACCCGGACATGACCATCAAGGTAACGGGTTACCAGTGGAAATGGGGTTATGACTATTTGCAGGACGGAATCAGCTTTTACAGCATGCTGAAAACGCCACGCGACCAGATTGATAATCTGGCAGCCAAGGATTCAACCTACCTGCTCGAAGTTGATAATCCGGTTGTTGTTCCTGTAGGCAAGCGGGTTCGTTTGTTGATCACCGCGAATGATGTGATCCACGCCTGGTGGATGCCGGCGTTTGCGGTTAAACAGGATGCGATACCCGGTTTCATTCGCGATGTCTGGTTCAAGGCTGATCGTCTTGGAACTTTTCGTGGTCAGTGCGCGGAATTGTGCGGCAAGGATCACGGCTTCATGCCCATCGTTGTCAAGGTGGTGAGCGAGGCGGAATACAAGATATGGGTTGCGTCGAAGAAAGGCGCTGCGCAAACAGCGGCGGCCGACAATGGCAAAACGTTTACCCTGGCAGAAATGCATGAGCGCGGAGAGAAAGTTTATTCTGCCAATTGCGCCGCTTGCCATCAGGCCAACGGCATGGGAATTCCAGGGGCTTTTCTTCCAATCAACGGCTCCAAAGTAGCGACCGGCCCGATTGACGATCATATTAAAGTTGTTTTGAATGGCCGCCCCAGCACCGCGATGGCGGCATTCGGCAAACAACTATCCGATGCCGATATTGCTGCGGTCGTTACATATCAACGCAATGCCTGGGATAACAAGGTGGGCGATATGGCCCAAGCGACACAGGTCGCCGCTTTGAGAAGTGGCTCCGCCGCCACCGCTCTGGTTCCACAATAACTTAACGCGCTAGAGGAGAACGAATATGTCTGACGCGATACACGACCACGATCATGGCCACCATCATCCCACTGGAATGATGCGCTGGGTCAAAACTACCAATCACAAAGACATCGGCACGATGTACCTGATTTTTGCGCTAATCATGCTGTTTTCAGCAGGCACGATGGCGCTGCTGATTCGCGCCGAGCTGTTTCAGCCGGGTTTGCAGCTCACCAATCCTGACTTCTTCAATCAACTCACCACGATGCACGGGCTGATCATGATTTTTGGTGCGATCATGCCGGCCTTCACCGGTTTTGCAAACTGGCAGGTGCCTTTAATGATCGGCGCGCCCGACATGGCTTTCCCGCGCATGAATAACTGGAGCTTCTGGCTGTTGCCGGTGGCGGCGATTTTTCTGCTGGGCTCGTTTTTTCTGCCTGGCGGCGCAGTGGCGGGTGGCTGGACAATGTATCCGCCGCTGTTTATCCAGGGCGGCATTTCCTATGACCTGACCATTCTGGCGGTACACATCATGGGCTTGTCGTCCATCATGGGTTCCATCAACATCATCACCACCATCCTCAACATGCGCGCCCCTGGCCTGACCATGATGAAGATGCCGTTGTTCGTGTGGACCTGGCTGATCACGGCCTATCTGCTGATCGCCACCATGCCGGTGCTGGCAGGTGCGGTGACTATGCTATTGACTGACCGTAACTTCGGCACGCATTTCTTTAACGCAGCGGGCGGCGGCGACCCGGTGATGTTCCAGCATATTTTCTGGTTCTTTGGGCATCCCGAGGTGTACATCCTGATCCTGCCCGCTTTCGGCATTGTGTCTCAGATCATTCCGACTTTTGCGCGCAAACCACTGTTTGGTTATGCCTCGATGGTCTATGCGACCTCGTCGATTGCGGTGCTGTCGTTCATCGTCTGGGCGCACCACATGTTTGCGGTGGGGATGCCAGTCACGGGACAGTTGTTCTTCATGTTCTCCACCATGCTGATTGCCGTGCCCACCGGGGTCAAGGTGTTCAACTGGGTGGCGACCATGTGGAAAGGCTCGATGACCTTCGAGACTCCGATGTTGTTTGCGATCGCCTTCGTTTGCCTGTTCACCATTGGCGGATTCTCCGGCTTGGTGCTGGCGATTGCGCCAGTGGATATCCAGTTGCAGGACACCTACTATGTGGTGGCGCATTTCCACTATGTGCTGGTGTCCGGTGCGCTGTTCTCGATCTTTGCCGGCGTGTATTACTGGTTGCCGAAATGGACCGGCCACATGTACGACGAGACGCTGGGCAAGTGGCATTTCTGGTTGTCGGCGATTGGCATGAACATTCTGTTTTTCCCGATGCATTTCCTGGGACTGGCGGGTATGCCGCGCCGTATTCCTGATTACGCTTTGCAATTCACCGAGTTCAACCAGATCGCGACCGTGGGTGCCTTCATCTTCGGATTCAGTCAGTTGATCTTTGTGGTGGTCATTATGAAGTCGATCAAGGGTGGGCAAAAAGCGACCACCCAGGTTTGGGAAGGTGCTGAGGGTCTGGAGTGGACCGTGCCGTCACCTGCGCCTTATCATACTTTCGAGACGGCTCCGGTCGTTAAATAATCCTTTCACTCAAGCTTGGGAGCGAGTCGGCGTGAGCCGACTCGGTCTGAATACATGACAGCAAACAATTTCAAGAAATACCGGACAGCCGTGATTTTGGGCGTGCTGGCGTTGGGATTGTTTCTTTTTACTGTATTTAGCGGGCTGCATTGATGATGGCTATAGGTAATAGCCGGACGCTCGCCAAGCTGATCGTTGTCGCCTTGGGCATGTTTGGGTTCGGCTTTGCGATGGTTCCGTTTTATTACAAAATTTGCGAGGCAACGGGTCTTAACTCGGGTGATGAGCAGGTGCTGGTGAAAAACACACAGGTGGACACTGCGCGTTGGGTGAATATCGAGTTTGATGCAAATACCAACGAGAACCTTGCCTGGCAGTTTCGGCCATTGCAAAGAACGATCAAGGTGCATCCGGGACAGCTGATTCAGGTGGAATACGAAGTGGTCAACAACAGCCAGAAGGCGATTGTCGGGCAGGCCATCCCGAGTTACGGTCCAGCCCGCGCCGGACAGTACTTCAAGAAGATTGAGTGTTTCTGCTTCAAGCCGCAAACCATGGCGGCGGGTGAACGGCGCCGGATGCCGGTCATGTTTGTGCTTGACCCCTTGATTGAAAAAGATTTGCATACGGTGACGCTGTCCTACACTTTTTTCAATCTGGATGAGAAAAAACCGGTAAAGACAGTGCTGCATAGCAATGGCAAAGCTGGGTAGTCATTTTCACGCCGCCTTGGCCGTGTTTTGGAGCTTTTTCGGAATACGCAAACGGCGCGATTATGACGCGGATGCAGAAAGCCTCAAGCCCGCGCAAGTCATTATTGCGGGTTTGATTGGCGCAGCAGTATTTGTAGCGAGCATGTTGCTGGTGGTGTACATGGCAACGCGGTTTTTGTAATAAATGATTTAGCACGAGAAAAAGGAGAGAACATGAGCGCGGTACACACAGAAAAATATTACCTGCCGGAACCGTCATACTGGCCGATCGTGGGCTCACTGGCCTTGATGGTGATGGCTATCGGCGGTGTGATGGCGATGCGCGAAATTGACTATGGAATCTGGGTATTGCTGGCCGGGCTGGCGATCATGTTCTTCATGATGTTTGGCTGGTTTGGCGAGGTCATCCGCGACAGCGAAGCAGGCAAATTCAACAAGCAGGTAGATTCCTCTTACCGCTGGTCGATGAGCTGGTTCATCTTCTCGGAAGTGATGTTTTTTGCGGCGTTTTTTGGCGCACTGTTTTACACCCGGGTGCTGTCCGTTCCCTGGTTGGCCGAAGGCGAAACCATGAACCAGCTGTGGCCCGCCTTCAAGGCGGCATGGCCGACCGCAGGGCCGGGCCTGGCCGCTGATGGTTATCAATTCACGCCGATGGGCGCGTGGGGCATCCCGGCGATTAACACCTTGTTGCTGCTCAGCTCAGGTGTGACCATCACGTGGGCGCATTGGGCATTGAAAAAGAGTAACCGTGGCCAATTGATTATGGGTTTGGCAGCGACAGTGACCCTGGGTATTGTGTTCTTGGCATTGCAGGTATTTGAGTATCATCATGCCTACACTGAAATGGGTCTGACTCTGGGCTCGGGTGTGTATGGCGCGACTTTTTTCATGCTAACGGGTTTCCACGGTTTCCATGTATTGGTGGGGACGACGATGCTGATCGTGATGCTGTTCCGCTCCATGGCCGGGCATTTCACCGCCGATCATCACTTTGCGTTTGAAGCGGTGTCCTGGTACTGGCACTTTGTGGATGTGGTGTGGGTGATCCTGTTTATCGTGGTGTACTGGCTGATTTGATCGTCAGATAGACAACAAAAAGCCGCGCTTTGGCGCGGCAACAGGTAAACGAAAAGCCGCGACTAGCGGCTTTTCGTTTAATGCGGCAACGCAGTCACCGCAAACCGGTCTGCGGTATCCATCCAAAGTAATAGCCCGCCATTAGCGACAGGAACAACACCATGGACAGTGCAACCCGAACGGTGAGCGCTTTTACCACGCGATCAGATTTGCCCTGGTCTTTCAGCAGATAATACAGGGCGCTGCCAAGGCTGGCCAGGATGAAAAAAATGAATAGCAGGGCAATGAGTTTCATGATGAGCGGGGCTGAAAAAAAGACCAGTCTAAACGTAATATGGCTTGGGTGTTTTATGAATTCGCGTGATGAACGTGAGGACGCGTGCCAATTCATAAAATCCCCAAGTCTGATGTCATGCATCTAATGCGGCTTCGGCTGGGGCGTTGGCAATTTACGCCGGGCATCTGGCCGACGCTGGCTGCGGCTGCGTTAATTGGATTGACGCTGTCGCTCGGTAACTGGCAAACACATCGTGCGGCTTACAAGCGCGCTTTGCAGGCGCGCGTCGATGCGGCAGAGCATGATCCCGTTTTGACTCTGGGTGCGGAGAGGGTTGCCAAAGCTCATTTTCTGTATCGGAGAGTGGAGGTGCGGGGCGTGTTTGATCCCGCGCATGAGATTTTGCTTGATAACCGGATCTATAACGGCGTTGCGGGTTATCACGTGTTAACACCACTGCGGATAGCAGGAAGTAACCGGTTTGTATTAATCAATCGTGGCTGGATTCCTGTCGGCAAAAGTCGTACTGTGCTCCCGCCGATTCCGAAGCTTATGGCACAACTTAAAATTGTAGGGATCGCACTGGATCCGAATACACGCTATTTCGAGTTGACGGGAGCGCAATCGGCGGGGCGTGTGTGGCAGAACCTGAACTTTGCACGCTATGCGGCGGGCAGCGGTTTGAGCTTGCAACCGCTCCTGCTGCAACAGCTCAACGACACGGGCGATGGTCTTGTCCGGAGTTGGCCGCGACCTGACACGGGTGCCGCAATGCATACCAGTTATGCGATACAGTGGTACGGTCTGGCGGCTACGCTGGCCGTATTGTGGCTGGCATTAAACTTGAAACGGAATACGAATAACGATGGCACCACGGACTAAATTTTTACTGATGTTGGGTTTTTTTGCCGTCCCGATGATTGCAGCCTGGCTGTCGTATATTGGCTGGCATCCAGACAAGCACAAAAACTATGGCAGCCTGTTGACGGTCACGCCGTTGGCGCATGCGGCGGGCACTTTGCTGGATGGCACGCCCTACACGCTGGATGCGTTGAAGGGCAAATGGCTGATGGTCTATGTGGGCGAAGCAGCCTGTGATGCCGCCTGTTCGACGTTGCTGTATTACATGCGCCAATCACATATATCTCAAGGTAAAGACCAGGATCGGGTCGAGCGGGTATGGGTGGTAACGGATGCAGGCA
>JAYVLR010000073.1:0-12812 GCA_043759395.1 Thiobacillaceae bacterium | reverse complement strand
TTTTCCAGTTTTTCGGCAACGCGCGGGCTGGCTTCGCACAGCACCACCTGAATATTGCGCTGGCCGAAATGGCGGATGATGTCTTTTAACGCCTGCATCGCGGTGGCGTCGGCAAAGGGTACGCGCGACAGGCGCAAGACCATGGTGCTGGACTCATCATGTAGCCCCGCCAACGTGCGCTCGAAGGTGGCGGCGGCGCCAAAGAACAGCGGGCCGTTGATGGTGTAAATCTGCACGCCGCGCGGCACGCCGATGGGGCAGACGGCGGCCAGATTTTCTTCGCTTTCGCCCTCGATCTGTACGGTTTCGCTCATGCGTTTCATGAACAGTAGCGCGGCGAGCAGCACGCCGACGTTGACCGCGATCACCAGATCGGCAAACACGGTGAGCAAAAACGTGATCAGCAGCAGCGCTTTGTCGTTTTTTGGCGCATGTCTCAAAAGATCGGAAAAGTGTCGCGCCTCGCTCATGTTCCACGCGACGACAAACAGAATAGCGGCGAGCGCGGCCAGCGGGATGTGCGCCGCCAGCGGCGCGGCGGCGAGGATGACTGCCAGCAGCACCAGCGCGTGAACGACGCTGGCGAGCGGACTGTTGCCGCCGTTGCGGATGCTGGTCGCGGTGCGCGCGATGGCACCGGTGGTGGCAAAGCCGCCGAAGAGCGTCGCGGCGATATTGGCCAGGCCCTGCCCGACAAGCTCCTGATTGGGGTCGTGGCGGGTGTCCATCATGCCGTCGGCGACGACGGCGCACAGCAGCGATTCGATCGCGCCGAGCATGGCGATGGTGAACGCGGGACCGAGCAATTCGAGTATTTTGGCGAAGCTGATGGCGGGCAGGTGCACACCGGGCAAACCGGCCGGGATGCCACCGAAGGCACTGCCTATGGTGGTCACGCCGTCAATCTGCAACCCGCTTTGCGCTGCGGTGACTGCGAGCATGGCGATGAGCGGTGCGGGCACGCGCTGCGTGATGCGCGGCGCGACGACCAGAATGAGCAGACCGCTGACGGCAAGCAGGGTGGTGGGCAGGTCCAGTGTCGGGAAAGCCTGAATCAGCGCGAGGAGTTTTTCATGAAAATGATGCCCTGACGCCGCCGGGTGCAGGCCAAAAAAATCCTTCCATTGCCCGACAAAAATAATGATGGCGATGCCCGCCGTGAAGCCGGTAATCACCGGGGTCGGGATGAAGCGGATGATGCCGCCGAGTTTGGCCCAGCCCATCGCCAGCAAAATCAGCCCGGCCATGAAGCTGGCGATCTGCAAGCCATCGATGCCGTATTGCAGCGTAATCCCGGCGAGCACGGCGATGAACGCGCCGGTCGGGCCGCTGATCGACACGCGCGAACTGCCGAACAGCGCGGCGATGATGCCCGCCACGATGCCGGTGTAAATCCCCTGCTCGGGTCGCGCGCCGCTGGCAATCGCAAACGCCATCGCCAGCGGCAAGGCGACGACCCCCACGATCAGCCCGGCGACGACGTTGCGGGCGAGTTGCGTTTTGTGAAACAGCCCCGCGCGCCAGGCTTCGCGTACAGCGATCATGGGGGGGCAACCATGTGTGACAGGCCGTTAAAATTCATTCCGTGAGAAAAGCAGCGCACGTGTCCATCTGTGACAGGCCGGTAAGCCCAGGCATAGGCCAGCACAACACTCCGTCCAAGCCAGGCCGAGCGAAATCGGGAATGGGCTGATTCAGCAGCTCGGTCATCGGGCAACACCCTATCGCGCGCAAGGAATGACCGTTCTTCAAGTGGTGTACATGCCCGTGCCGACATTTGGCTTCCTCAAGCCTTTGCACCGGACTTTCTGCCAGGGCTGGCGGCCGGTATGAATCCCGCAATCCGGCACAGCATACCCTCGGTTTTCTTGCCTTTGGTGAACCGCGTCGAACGACATACGACGACGTCACCTCGCGCTGAAAGTGTGGTCAGGTGGTCGCGCACGACGGACAGCGGGATACGCGTCGCCGCCGCTATTTCGGCATCGAGTTGTTCGCCGCTTTGTTGCATGTATTTCAGGATGGCTTGCATGGCGGTATCGTGTTTGATGGGGAGAGAACCCAACAAAAACCGGCTGGGGGTTGGCTTCACTGCACTGCGACGTAGCCGTTGCAACAACAAGGGAAAGTCGAGCGGTATGCGACGGGCAAGCCTCTCCGCAGGCTTTTTCAGGCGTTCCCAATCGGCTGGATGGTCGTCATCGGCAAAGGCGAAAGCAATGTGATTATCCTCTTCTGAAATGCGTAGCAACTGCACGCGTTGCTCGAACACTTCATTCAGGAGTGCCCAGTGTGCGACCCAGGACGATTCATGACCAGCAAGATTGGCGACGAGCATTCCCCCGGGCCGGAGTCGTGCTCGCGCTGCCCGATAAAAATCACCATTGAGGAACGCTGGCGAGATGCCCACAGGATCATAACCATCCAGTAACAGCACGTCGGTATCGCCCTTGGCTTCGGGCAGATACACGGCGGCATCTGCTTCGATAATCGTCAGCCGGGCAGCGTCGGGTATCTTGAACGCACCACGCAGGGCGATGACATCGGGATTGATCTCGATCACGGTGAGGCGAGTGCATGGTAAATGCTGGTGACAGAATTTGGCAAGCGAACCCCCGCCTAACCCGACCATCAGCACGTGTTCCGGATTGGGTACGAATAACAGAAACGCCATCATTTTGCGGGTGTAGGCAAAATCCAGCGCCGTGGGGTCGTCGATGCGCATCGAACTCTGGATGTAGTCAAGGCTGAACAGCAATTGGCGCGTTTTGCCATCTTCGATAATGAAGGGTTTGGCGTAGCTGCCAGCCAGTATCTGCTCGTAAAGTTCACGTACGTCGCTGCGTGCCGACTCCAGCACGCGTACCGTGACGGACCCGCCCGGCACTTTTCCGGACAGGTTCAGCAAAGGCAGGACCTCGCATTCGGCATTATTTCCCATCGTCGGATACTGGCATCGCAGCCAGCCCCGGAAAGCATCGGGAACTCGCCAGAAAAAAGCGACACCACGCTGCGTAGTCGGCCTGGAGAAAAGTCGTGTGGTGCCCAGCCTGCGGCGAATTTTCTGCACCAGGCGCGCGGGCATTCTGTGCTGGCTGGGTCTTGCATCGACCATTTATGCAAGTGCTCCCTCTGGCGGTTGGCACGTTGCCGACTGTAAATGCCCTCACGCCTGTTCTCCAGAAAACGCCCTGCACGGGCAAGCCGACATGCGTTCCAAAAACGCAGCGCGCGAACGCTGCAAAGCGTGTTTTTCGCTGCGATGAGACGATATTACATGACAACATGGTGATAATGTAATTATCATAATAAGCGTATCCTATGCGCATCATAGAGACCTCCATGGAAAACCGTACCGCCCGCTTGACGATCCTGCTCGACCCGGTCAAAAAACAGATTTTCGAGGATATCTGCGCGCAACAGGATCTCACCTCGTCGCAGGTCATCCGCAGACTGATGCGCCAGTACATTCTCGAAAATGCCGGGGCGCGCACCCTGCCTGAATGGCTGACCGAGACGGTGGGCAAAGCGGAAATCACCCGATAAGCGCGCCCAGGAACAACCCCCTCTGCACGACCTGTTGCATCAGCCCACGGGATTCACCCAGACCAGCACAAGCAACTTCGGGGTCAAGTCTTTCATCATCACATCCAGAACGCCAACTCCACACACAGACCGCAATCGATAACGATAAATCAATTCTCTTTCAAGCTGCCAGCGAGTGGCTCTGCGTCTGATCGCCCACGCCCATCAGCAGACCTTCCACGCTGCTGTCCTCGTCCAGCGCTTCCCAGTGCAACCCCGTGCCGTTGCCTGACATTTCGTATTGCAGGCGCTGCTCAGCGGTGGCGCGCAACAGGCGGGGAAAGTAGGCCAGCGGTACGCCGAGTTTGCGCCCATCCGATAAGTCTACCCACATCATGGACTCGTCGAAGCTCAGGTTAATTGCTGAAATGTTCATGCCATGCCCTTTCTATCTCGCAACGAACATCAGGGTCAAATCGTTCGTTATCACATTGCCTCAAGGTGCAGGCTCTGATGTTTGTCAGACAAAGCCATCAATGCTTCCCGCCCAACTCAATCACTCCCCAATATCGCCAACAACGCCTGCGCATGTTCCGCCGCACCGACCCCCAGCGGGGTCAGATAACCGCCGTCATTCTGCGTAATCAGGCCTTTGCCAAACAGCCGCTGGGTGGCGGCGACTGCACCGGCCTCGGCGGTTTTGTGGACTTTGATGCCTTCTTGGATGGAGGACAAATCAAACAGGGCGAGGATGTTTAGTTCTTCTATCTGGCCGGGCGTGAAACTCATGGTCTGCTCCTGTCAATTGTTGGGGGTTATGTGATGCAGTGTGCGTTTACTTGCCGGGATTGTCCACGCTGGTGTTTTGATTTTGCAGCGCGTGCGCGGCCATTTTCAGGTAGTACAACATCGATACCAGGGTCAGCAGGGCGGCGACCCAGATCAGCACGGTTCCCCATTGTTGGGTATCAATGCCGAACGCAGGCTGGTGATAAAGCAGCAGCATGATGGCTAGCATCTGCGCGGCGGTTTTGAGTTTGCCGACAAACGAGACGGCGACGCTGGCAGACTTGCCGAGTTTGGCCATCCATTCGCGCAGGGCGGAGATGGTGATTTCGCGCCCGATGATGATGAGCGCGACGAGCGGCGCGGCGCGCCCCAGATCGACCAGCACAATGAGCGCGGCGGCGACCATCAGCTTGTCGGCGACGGGATCGAGAAACGCGCCGAAGGCCGAGGTCTGCCCCAGTTTGCGCGCCAGATAGCCGTCCAGCCAGTCGGTCAGTGCGGCCACGCCAAAAAAAGCCGCCGCCAGAAAATCTGCATTGGGCGTCATGATCCAGCCCGCCGGCAGATAGAACACGCCGACCATCAGCGGGATCAGCACGATGCGCAGCCAGGTCAGCAGATTGGGAAGATTGAGCGGCATTTTTTATGTTTAAGTTGAAACCTTTAACCACAGAGGCACAGAGACGCGGAGTAAAACAGCCAGAGTGAAACTTGTTTTCTCTGTGCCTCGGCATCCCTGTGGTGAGCGATTTTTCAAAGCCTAATGCAAGGCGCGATAAATGTCTTCTGCCAATTCTCGGCTGATACCCGCAACTTGCGCAAGCGCGTCAACACCGGCAGCGCGCACGCCTTGCAGTCCGCCGAAGTGTTCAAGCAGGATTTTGCGGCGTTTGGGGCCGACATTGGCGATGTCTTCGAGCGAGGAATGTACCCGTGCTTTGCCGCGTTTTGCGCGGTGGCCGGTGATGGCAAAACGGTGCGCTTCGTCGCGAATGCTCTGGATAAGGTGAAAGCCGGGGTGGTCTTTGGCGAGTTTCAGTTCGCGGCCATCGGCAAAAATCAGCGTCTCCAGGCCCGGCTTGCGTGCTTCGCCTTTGGCCACGCCGAGTAGCAGCACGCCGTTCAAACCGAGTTCGGTCATCGCATCGACCGCCGTCGAAATTTGTCCTTTGCCGCCGTCGATCAGTAACAGGTCGGGCAATACGCCATCCTCCTCGACGCTTTTGTGAAAGCGTTTCAGCAGCGCGGCGTGCATCGCGGCGTAGTCGTCGCCCGGGGTGATGCCGCTAATGTTGTAGCGGCGGTAGTCGGATTTTTTCATATCCTCGCCCTCGTACACCACGCACGAGGCGACGGTGGCTTCGCCCATGGTGTGCGAAATATCGAAGCATTCGATGCGTTTGAGTTGCGGCAGGTCGAGCGTGTCGCGCAGCGCGTTGAGGCGTTGCATCTGGTTGGCGCGATCAAAGCTGCGGCGCTCGGCAGACAGGCGCGCATTGGCCTCGGCCATGCTGATCCACACCCGCCGCTCGCCGGTGACGCGATGCAGCAGGCTGATTTTTTTGCCCGCCTGCGCCGACAATAAAGTTTCCAGCGCATCGGTCTTGATCGCTTCGGAGAGCAGGATGCGTGCGGGCAGCGGCTGATCGAGATAATGCTGGGTAATGAAGGCTTCCAGCGCCTCGGTCAGCGTGACCCCGTCGCCGTGCTGCGGAAAAAAACTGCGGTCGCCCAGATGCCGCCCGCCGCGAATCATGGTCAGGTTCACCGCCAGCACGCCGCCGACTTGCGCCACGGCCACCACGTCGGCATCGGCTTCGCCGCCGGGTGTATCGACAAACTGCTTCTCGCGCATCGCTGCCAGTGCGCGCAGCTTGTCGCGCAGGATCGCCGCCTGCTCGAAGTCCTGCGACGCGGCGGCAGTATTCATTTGCGCTTGTAGGGTGCCCATCAGTTCGTTCGCCTGGCCGTTCAGCAGCTGTGCTGCCTGCTGCACATCGCTGGCATAGTTTTCGGCTGAAACAAGCGCAACGCAGGGCGCGCTGCAACGCTTGATCTGGTGCAGCAGACAGGGACGCGAACGGTTGGCAAATACCGTGTCTTCACAGCTACGCAACTGAAAAACCTTTTGCAGCAAGTGAATGCTGTCGCGCACGGCGTAGGCATTGGGATAGGGGCCAAACGCCTGATCGTTTTTTTTGGGCGTGCCGCGAAAATACGCCAGACGCGGAAAGTGGTGCCCGGTGAGCAAAAGATACGGGTAGGATTTATCGTCGCGAAACAGGATGTTGAAGCGCGGCTTCAAGTTCTTGATCAGATTGTTTTCCAGCAGCAGCGCTTCGGCCTCGGTGCGCGTCACCGTGGTGTCGATGTGATCGACGCTTTTCAGCATCAGCCGGATGCGCGGGCTTTGATCGTTCTTCTGGAAATAGCTGGCGACGCGTTTGCGCAAATCCTTCGCCTTGCCGACATACAGCACGGTGTTAGCTACATCGACCATGCGGTATACGCCGGGCAGGGTAGGCAGCGAGGCGAGAAAATCTTTATCGACGCTCAAGGCTTAGTCGCCGGTTTGTATCTGCGCGAACACTGCTGCGAACATCTCCGGTGTCAGGCGGCGCGTCTGGGTGTTGTAGCGCGAGCAGTGATAGCTGCTGACCAGTCGTCGGCGATCGGGCAGGCGGTAGTCGCTGGCGTGGGCGAAGGGGTAGTCTTTGAGCTTGAGTCCGAGCGCGCGCAGTATTGCCTGATGTGCGATCTGACCCAGCGCGAGCAGCGCGGTGGAGCTTGGCAAACTCTGCAACTCATTCGCCAGATAGCGATTGCATTCGCGGATTTCGCCCGGCTCGGGTTTGTTCGCGGGCGGCAGGCATTTCACCGCGTTGGTGATGCGGCAGCCGGTCAGTTGCAAGCCGTCGTCAGCGCTGACGGAATCGGGCCGGCTGGCATAGCCGAATTGATGCAAGGTCTGGTACAGCAGCACGCCCGCCGTATCGCCAGTGAACGGGCGGCCCGTGCGGTTGGCGCCGTGCATTCCTGGTGCGAGACCGACGATCAACAGGCGCGGCGCGGCATCGCCAAACGGCGCAACCGGGCGCGCGTGGTAAGCGGGATGGCGTACACGCACCTCGTCAAGAAACGTGGCGAGGCGCGGACAGGCGCGGCAGTGCAGGTCGAATGTATTGGACATAAAACGTCCCGTATGGGGAGGTTAATTGTAGCTGCGAAACGGTTTCGGCTTTTAATGGGATCGGGCGGCGTTCACGCGCAGCGCGCGGTGGACCCGCTGTCCCGGATTAATGGCGTGGGTGGCGGCGCTTTTGGCGCCAGCTTCGCCACTGTATCCATATGCCGGACAAGGACAGAACAAGCAGAATGAGCGCGGCAGCATCAATGAAGAGCGGGCCGTAAGGCCCGAGCAAACGGCCACTGTGCAGGTCGAGCATGATGCGTTCTAGCGGCAGCGCGGGTGCGAGTTGCTCGCTGGCGCGTGCGACGGTTTTCGGGTCAGGCGGCAGGTTCTGCGACCAGACAGTTCCGTCGCTGGTGGTCTGTTGCCAGTCGAGTCCGTCGGCGCTGGAAAAATCACCTTGCGGCGTTTGCACGATGAGATGATCGCCGAGTTGTCCGAGTGCGGTGATTGGAAAACCCGGCAAAGCCGTCCCGCGCAGCGTGTCGATCCGTTCGCCGGTCGGCGTAAACAGGTTGAGTGATTGCGCCGTGGCAACGGCCAGCATTGTCGGCGTGCGTACCACGCCGCTGACCTTGCCGCCGCCCCCCGGCAGACGCTGGTTCCGGTAGATCCAGATATTGGGTGTGGCGATGAATTCGCCGTCGGCTTTGACCACGGCCAGCAGTTGCGGCGGCGGCAGGCCGTACCAGCGCGCCAGCGACGCAGACTGAATGGAACGATGTGCAAGTCCGAGCTGGTCGGTATGGTTGAGCGCCAGTCCGGTCACGATCAACACGCTGAAAAACAGCGCCGCCGTCACCCCGAGCCGCGCATGCCAGCGGCGGATGAAGCGCGCCAGACTGTGGCGGGCGCTCATGGTTTGAAATAGGGCGTCTGGCGATGCAGCAGCAGCGCCAGACGCGAGAGCTTGGACAGCGCACGCACGGATAATGTCGCGCCGCTGATGCCGTCAATATGACGGTCGAGTTTTTGATCTGAGTTGAGCGTTGCGCCCAGATACTGCCGGATGAACGCAGGGGACTCGACCTCCCAGCCACGGCTTTCGCGGAACACCAGCACCCGCATCTGCGCGATGCGGTTGTTCTCGACCACGATGCCGACGGTGATCGGCGATTCCTTGCCGATTTCGTCCAGCACCCAGACGCTACGCCCGCCTTCGCCCCGCTCGTTTGTTCCCCAGTAACGCAGGCGCATGGCAGGGTAGTCGTGATCGAGAATGGCGCGCACCTCGGTTTTGAGATTGCCCGTGAGCCACAACACCGCAGGCGCAGGCGGCTGCGCTTTGAACGCCTCCGCGACAAACGCATCGGGCTGCTGATACACGCGCTCGGCGTGGGCCTCGCCGCTGGCCAGTCCGACACATAGCAACAACGTGCGCGCGACTGAACGAGCATGAATGAACCATGAATGTACAGCGCGTGCGCGTCGACCAGGCTGCATTAGAACTGGTAACCCACGCCCAGGTTAAAGCCGTTCTGGTTTTCGCTATTGTCGTTATCCTGTTTCTGATAATCCGCTTTGACCACGACATCGGGATGCAACCAGTAATTCACGCCAAAGCCGGTTTGCTGCTTTTTTGTATTGACCGCGCCAAGACTGCCTGCTCTGTTGTCCCACTGGTTGTAACGGGCGAATAGACCCCATTGTTCGTTGATGCGGAAAGCGGGTTCGATATACCAGCCGTTCTGCTTGTCCGCGCCTACCGATGCGGGGCCGCTACCATCCAGGTTCCATTGCGCGTACAGCGCTTTAAGCCCAAACGAGCCGCGATTCAGCACAATATGGGTCTCGCCCAGCCAGGCTCCGCCCGCCGTGGCATCTGTACTTTGCGTGATGTCGCTCTGGTATTGCAATGAAGCTGCGACTTCAAGTCCGGGCACGCCAGTCCATTTCAGGCGCGCGGTGTAGGCCGGGTCTTTTGCCAACGCTTCAGCTACTTGCAGTCGGCCTTTGCGCACAGTGTAGTTGTCCGCTAAAGAAGTTTTGAGACCGCTGTGGATGGCACCGTCAAGCGTAAACCCCCCGCCCAGACGCGCAGTCAGCCCTGCGCCGCCCTCCCACCAGGTGACGGGAATAATATTGCCTTCCACCGGGTTGCGTTCAACACCGTAAAACGTGGGCGGCTCATGAGTTTCATTGAGAATGCCCACCGGGACTAGAAACAGGCCGCCGCGCGCCGACAGCGTATCGTTGATGTCGTGTTCGATGTAAGCCTGTTCGAGTTCAACGGCACCGGGCGCGCCATCCTCGCTTACAGTGTGCTCGACTTCCAGTTCGGAGAAAAAGCGCGTCTTCGGGCTGAAGTCGTGGCCGAAGAACAATACGAAACGATGGAAGTCGATTTCGTCCGTGTCGCTCGCGCCACCTTTGCCGTCGAGGTTGTTGTAATGCAATTCGCCGTAGCCGCCGATGCGGGTATTTTCCGCCCACGAAGCTTTGCCGGACGGCGTGCTGCTTACGACTTTTTCCACTTGTTCGGTGGTGGCATCGACTTTTTGTTCGGTGGTTTTGAGCTTGCCCTTGAGTTGCTGGTTTTCGGCTTCGACAGCATTCAGGCGTGCTTCCATCGCCGCCAGACGTTCTTCGACGCTCATCGCCGCATGGGCATTAAAGCTCAGGGTGGACAGGACTGCCGCCGCAAGGATGGGTTGGATAAACGGATACTTCATGGTAACTCCCAGGTCAGGTTGTGAAGGTTGGCTGGCTGGGATGGAGTCCGTGGCTGGCTGGTTGAAAAACAGCGGATTATGTGTGCGTGACTGTTAGCCCCATCCTGCCGCAACAGCCAGGCGATAGGTGATAAACGAGGCGATATACGCCAGCGTAAACAGATAGGCGGCCATCACCAACGGCATAGTCCAGCCACCGGTTTCGCGTTTGACGGTGGCGAGCGTGGCCAGGCATTGCGGTGCAAACACAAACCACGCCAGCAACGAGAGCGCCGTCGCGAGGCTCCAGCTTTTCGCGATCAGCGGCATGAGTGCCTGCGCGGTGTCGTTGCCAGTGGCGGACAGCGCGTAGACCGTGCCGAGCGCACTCACTGCCACTTCACGTGCGGCCATGCCGGGCACGAGCGCAATACTGATCTGCCAGTTAAAGCCGATGGGTGCGAAGATCACGGCCAGACCCTGCCCCAGCATGCCGGCAATGCTGTATTCGATGGGTGCGCCGACTGCGCCCACGGGCGGCGCTGGAAAGCTTGCCAGAAACCACAATAGAATTGTGAGCGCCAGAATGATGCCGCCGACGCGACGCATGAAAATCACCACGCGCTGCCACAGGCCGATGGCAATGTTGCGGACGCGCGGCCAGTGATACGTCGGCAGTTCCATCATCAGCGGGTGCGCCTGATTTCTGGCGGTAAAACGTTTCAGCACCCAGGCTACGAGCAGCGCACCGACGATGCCCGCCACGTACAAACAGAACAGCACCAGCCCCTGCAATTCCAGCACGCCGCCGATTTCGCGCTTGGGGATGAACGCGCCGATCAGCAGCGCATACACCGGCAGCCGCGCCGAGCACGTCATCATCGGCGCGATCATGATCGTCACCAGGCGGTCACGCGTATTGGCAATCGTGCGCGCCGCCATGATGCCGGGAATCGCACAGGCAAAACTCGACAGCAGCGGAATGAATGAGCGCCCGGACAAGCCTACGCCGCCCATCAAGCGGTCGAGCAGAAACGCCGCGCGCGGCAGATAGCCGGATTCTTCCAGCATCAGGATGAAGAAAAACAGAATGATGATCTGCGGCAAAAACACCACCACGCCGCCTGCACCAGCGATCACGCCATCCACGATCAGGCTCTTGAACCAGCCGCCGGGCAGCATCGCAGTGACGCTGTTGCCGAACCAGCTGGTTGCGGTTTCGATCCAGCCCATTGGCAAAGCGGCCCAGGCAAACACCGCCTGAAAAATCAGGAACAGCACAATAGCCAGTATCACCGGCCCGGCGACAGGGTGTAGCACGACGCGGTCGATCCGGTCGCTGGCGGTGTGCGGGATATTGTTGTCCAGGTCGAGGCGTTGCAGGATTCGCCGCACTGCTTCGTGGTCGGCTTCGATGTTGGTGTTGGCTTCTGCGCCGCCAAGCGGCAAGGTTCGGTGCCAGATGTCCGGCCGATCCAGCATGGTGATGAGCGCAGCAGCACCGTCCGTGTCCACCGCGACCGTGTTGACGACCGGCACGCCAAGCGCCTCCGCCAGCATGGCACCATCCACGCGGATGCCGTTTTGCGCGGCGAGATCGACCATGTTGAGCGCCACGATGCACGGCAGGCCCTGGCGTTTTACCGCCAGCACCAGCCGCAGATTGCGCCGCAGGTTGGTTGCATCGACCACGCACACCACCAGGTCGGGGCGCTTCTCGCCTTCGGCGCGGCCGGTCAGCACGTCGCAGGTCACGCGCTCGTCGGGCGAGCGCGGATTCAGGCTGTAGGTGCCGGGCAAGTCGAGTACGCGCAGGGTTTTGCCTGCAGCGGTAACGAGTTTTCCCTCTTTGCGCTCGACGGTTACGCCGGCGTAGTTGGCGACTTTCTGGTGGCTGCCGGTGAGGCGGTTGAACAATGCGGTCTTGCCGCAGTTGGGGTTGCCCACCAGCGCGACCAGCGGCCCGCCTCGATGCACATGGACGATAGCTGTTTTCATGTTGACCGCGCGACGTGTACGCAGGCCGCTTCGACCCGCCGCAGAGCAAAGGTCGAGCCGCCTACGCGCACCACGAGCGGGTCGCCGCCCGGCAGCGCGCGCGTCATCACCATCGCCTGTTCACCGGGGAGGAAGCCGATTTCTTCCAGCCAGTCGTGCCATTCGGGCGCGCTGACGGGGGCATTGATCCGGGTAACGGTTGCGGCCTGGTGATTGGAAAGCTGGTCGAGTGTGATGGAGGACATGGATTTGTTTTATTTGGTCAGGATCAGCTTGCCGTTTTTGGTGATGCTCAGTCGATAGATCTCGCCGTTGCGGTCAATCAATATTTCCCTACTGCCCTGGAATAACAGGCTTGCCGGAATGATGCCGGGCGGACAAGATTGCTGGCCAGGCGCGGTCACAGGGTAAGGGGCGTTATTGGGTGGTGTGGGCATGTGCATGAGAGAGAAACGTATTCCATTCAATTGTTACGAATAATAACGATTCTCATTTGTATGTCAAGCCTTGCCAAAGATTTTGTTGTGAAGCGTTTTTGAAAAACCATTTAGTGCGGGGTGGCGGTAATAAGCGCTGCGTACCCGTGGCGTTGTTGTCAGCGTCTCCGGTTGCAGGGTGACATGGCGGATACCGTGATGCGTCTCCAGCGTCTGGTGCGC
>JAYVLR010000072.1:0-4719 GCA_043759395.1 Thiobacillaceae bacterium | reverse complement strand
AGGAATCCGCATCGGCCTCAGCATCGTATTTGAGCGGCAGGCCAAACTGCGCGGCGTAGCTATCGGCTTCGCGGTTGGTAAAGGTATGCTTCACGCCCGGATAGCTCACCAGTTTGTAATCCGCCCGGGCGTTATCCATTTCGGTTTTGAACGCAGCCACCTGCTCGGGCGGCACCACCGGATCGGCCTCGCCCGTAAAGATGCGCAATGGGGTTTTGATCGCGCCCGGTTTGACTGAAATATCCGTTGCCAGCACCCCATGAAAACTGGCAACGGCCTTGAGCGGCTCACCCGCACGCACCATGTTCAACACCACACCGCCGCCAAAGCAGTAACCCAGCGCTGCGAGTCCGCCCTTCTTCACCCCAGCCTGCCTGGCGAGAAATTTTTCTGCGGCCTGAAACCGCGCCAGAGCCAGCGGCGGATTCTTGTTCACACTGCCCGCCAGCTCACCGGCCTCCTTGGGATTGGCCGCGATTTTTCCATCGCCGTACATATCCACCACCAGCGCCACATAACCTTCCGCCGCCCGCATCCGCGCGCGCTTGCGGGCGTAGTCGTTGGCGCCCCACCACTCCGGCACTACCAGAACGCCGGGGCGTTTGGCCTTGATGGCATCATCCTGCGCCAGAAAACCTTTCATCACCGTCGTGCCCGCTTTGTATTCAACATCGCGACCCACTACCGCAGCGAAGACAGATTGAGTAAAAAACAGCAGGGATAAGGCGAGGGTGGTTTTCATTAACTGCGTCCTGATAGGATTGAGCTAAAAAGCATACCCCGTTCCGGCGGCAAGCCCAAGCACCTGCCGCCAAACCCCCGTGCATACTCGGCTACACTTCGCCTTCGCTAACCGGGACACGTCATGGATTTGCTACAAATCATCCTGCATTTCAACCAGATGCTCGGCACGGTTATCGCCCAGTACGGCATGCTGGTTTACCTGCTGCTGTTCACGCTGGTGTTTTGCGAGACGGCGCTGATCCCGCTGTTTTTTCTACCAGGCAATCCCCTGCTTTTTATCAGCGGCGCATTTTGCGCAACCGGCGTGATGAATATCTGGATTCTGATGGGCACACTATTGATGGCCGCACTCAGCGGCAGCCTGGTCAATTACCGCATCGGCCGCTACATCGGTAAAAAAGTGTTTACCGGCCATTACCGCTGGCTCGATCAGGATGCCCTCCAAAAAACCCACGCGTTTTACGAAAGTTATGGCGGACTGAGTTTTCTGATTTCGCTGTTCATCCCCGTGGTGCGAACCTTCGCCCCGTTCGTCGCAGGCGTAGCGAAAATGAGCACGACGAGATTTCTATTTTTTGTCGCCTGCGGCGCGGCCATCTGGGTCGTATCGCTGGTGACCGGCGGCTATTTCTTTGGCAATCTGCCCCAGATTCACGATCACCTGAATGCAATTCTGCTGCTTGGCATCGGCCTCGGTGTAGGCGGGCTCGTAGCTGGCGGCGCATGGCGCGCTTATCGCAAACACCGCACCGGGTAAACTCGCCAGTCTACAACCCTGACTCGCCCTTGCCATGACCGAACCTGTCCGCCTCGCCAAACGTCTCGCCGAAATCCTCCCGTGTTCGCGCCGCGAAGCCGAGCAATACATCGAAGGCGGCTGGGTACGAGTGGATGGGGTCGTAGTCGAAGAGCCGCAGTTTCGGGTGCAATCGCAAACCATCGCACTCGACCCCAACGCCCGGCTCACGCCCAGCGAACCAGTCACGATCCTGTTCAACAAACCCCCCGGCTATCACGCCGTCGAGGGCGCCAATCCCGCACTCGCGCTCATCAGCGCGGCCACGCACCTTGCAAACGACGATGCCGGCATTCACCTGCTGAAAAAACATTTCAGCGGCCTGACCGCAATCACCCCGCTGGAAACCGATGCCAGCGGCCTCGTCGTGTTTACCCAGAACTGGCAGGTCGCGCGCAAGCTCGGCGAGGATGCCGACAGCGTCGAACACGAAGTTATCGTCGAAGTCGCCGGTGAGCTGATCCCGCATGGTCTCAAGCGCCTCAACCACGGCCTGATCTTCAACGGCAAACCCCTGCCGCCCTGCAAAGTCAGCTGGCAGAACGAAAGCCGCCTGCGCTTCGCCATCAAAGCCGCGCGCACCGGCCAGATCGCGCACATGTGCGAGCGCGTGGGACTGGAAGTGCTGAGCATGAAACGCATCCGCATCGGCCGCGTGCCGATGGCGCAACTGCCGCTGGGACAGTGGCGCTATTTGCGGCAGGACGAGCGGTTTTAGTTCAGCAGCTTGAGAAAAGGCGGCCATCGCAAGAATCGGGTGGGAAAAGCGCGTCGGCTTGTCGACAATAGCGGCAATCAAGCCCAGGCCAACAAACCATGACACCCAACGCGCAAAGCCACGCTTACGACACCGTTGCGGCAGCGATTCGCTTTGTGCGCAGCCGTGCATTGCAACAACCGTCGCTGGACGACATCGCGCACCGCGTCGGGCTCAGTCCGTCGCATCTGCAACGCGTATTCAGCGCATGGGCAGGCATTTCGCCCAAGCGATTCCTGCAATTTTTAACCAAGGAAAACGCCAAAACCCTGCTGCGCGAATCGCGCGACGTGTTGAGCGCCGCCATTGAATCCGGCCTGTCCGGACCGGGGCGGCTGCACGACCTGATGGTGACGTGCGAAGCCCTCACCCCCGGCGAAATCGGCGCCCTCGGCGAGGGCCTCCACATCCGCTACGGCTTCGCCGCCTCGTCCTTCGGCACCCTCATCGTCGGCACCACCGCGCGTGGCATCTGCCACCTTCAGTTCGTCGAACCCGGCCAGGCCGATGCCGAAGAAACCCGCCTGCGCAGCGAATGGCCACACGCCCGTTTCGACCGCAACGACGCAGCAGCGCAACAACTCGCAACCGGCCTGTTCGATTTTTCCGCGCAAACCAAACCGCTCAGCCTGCTACTGCGCGGCACCAATTTTCAGATCAAAGTGTGGGAAGCCCTGCTGCGGATTCCATCCGGGCACGCCCTGTCATACCGCGACCTGGCCGCAATGGCCGCACAACCCAAAGCGCAACGCGCAGTGGGCACCGCGATGGCGCACAACCGCATCGCCCTGCTGATTCCCTGTCACCGGGTGATTCGGGAAAGCGGCGACACCGGGCAGTATCGCTGGGGCGAAGACCGCAAGCGCGCGATTATTGGTTGGGAGCAGGCGCAGCGGATTGTGCGCGATAAAGAGGAAATCGGAGAGACTGAATGACGGTAGCCGACCCTAAGCGGAAGTACATGTGGGTTGCGGCGGACGTCTCTTGTTCGGCCAATTGAGACAGTCGGTGTGGTCTCCACGACCGACCGGTTGTCGGCCTAGAGCAGACTCGTCCGAAAGCTACTTTCTTGCCGCAGCGTATGTGCTGTTGATGGCGTTTAATCTATCCAGAGCAACCTTGGCTTGCAGTTTCCCGACCGACACAAGCTTGATCAATCGTTCAGCCTGATCGTCGCTGATTGAGTTGTTTTTCATGGCAGCGGAAAGCGCAGTTTTCAGATTGTCGAGGTTGTACTGCTTGCCTTCGCTTCTCTGAAGGGTATCGAGCTTTGTCTGGAAGCGTTTGATCATATCTTCGCGAATTTGGTCCTGCTGCCCGCCTGAGCTGATCAATTTGGCGATTCCCAAACCAATAGCGCCACCAGCGATTCCACAACCCACAACCCAGCCAATTGGCGTGGTGGCAACAAAAACACCGCCTAATACACTGGCTAGCGTGGTCGAGCCCATTATGGTCGTCGCCCCCGCAGCACTAGCCAAAACACCTGCCGCAGCTGTACCCCCACCACCCCGGCACCCGTCCCGAGCCCCACCCCAGCGACTCCCACTTTGTCAGGCCGTTTTAGTTTGTAGATCGCTTCTGCGATACGGGCTGCTTCTATACGTGCTGCTGATTTTTGAGGTTCTGGCTTTTTCATCAGATGCGCATAGGGGCGTGATTTCGTCGAGGGCTGCGTCATTGAGCTACGGTCCATCGATTTGCCACGGTATTGAAAATTTCGACTAGCAGCGCAAAAAACTCTTTTGCCAGATTGATAACATCATCGAGCGAGGACAGCGTGCCAAATGCGTATATCGCCGCAACAGCAGCCAACAAGGGGCCGATAACAGGAATGGCATGCGCAAGAAGATAAACAGCCGCGCCGATAGCCAAACTTGCCGCCAGCTTAGGGTTGGCCTTGAGGAATTCGATGATCTTCATGACGATGATCTTGCCAACCTCGATCACCTCACCACCAATCTGCTTAGTCATTTCCCACAACGACTTCATACGGGTCAGCAGTTCAGGAGGGAGGCCTCTCTGCAAGCCTTCAAGCACGACATCATCAAAGCTTTGACCAGTAGTTTCCGCGTTGAGTAAGGTGAATTCAAGCATGGCTTGCTCGCTGTTGAGCTCTGCCTGCCTGATCGACTGGCCTGAGACATTGGCAAGTCGACATTCGATGCATTCATGAACATAATCGTCACGCTGCTTGCGATAAAAAGCCGACAGCGGTTTTTCCTGCTTACAGCTAATGCAAGCCTTCGTGCTGATATCTGACATGCCTCCCCCCTTTATTGATTAATTGTTTTTTTGCCCAAACACTTGCCGCCAAAGTAGCGCAATCGCAAGCCCGACGATCACAACAAGAGCCAGAAACAGCCCGCCCTTGAAGATGGCGAACCAGACCGAGTAGGCTCCCAATTGAGCAAACACGATG
>JAYVLR010000071.1:0-5429 GCA_043759395.1 Thiobacillaceae bacterium | reverse complement strand
GCCATGGGGAAGCCAAGGCGGGCACGGCTATCGAGATAATTGCGTGCCACGGCGCGCGCCAGATTACGGATGCGCCCCATGTACGCGGCGCGTTCGGTGACCGAAATCGCGCCGCGCGCGTCGAGCAGGTTAAAGCTGTGGGCGGCTTTCAGCACCTGTTCGTAGGCGGGTAGCGCGAGTTGTACTTGCATCAGTTCCTGCGCTTTTTTCTCGTGCGCGGCAAACGCGGTAAGCAAAAAATCGACATCACTGTGCTCGAAGTTGTAAGTGCTCTGTTCGACTTCGTTCTGGTGATAGACATCGCCATACGTCAGCCCGTCCACCCAAGTCAGGTCGTACACGCTTTCCACGCCTTGCAGATACATCGCGAGCCGTTCCAGGCCATAGGTGATTTCGCCGGTAATGGGTTTGCAGTCGATGCCGCCGACTTGCTGGAAATAAGTGAACTGCGTCACCTCCATCCCGTTCAGCCAGACCTCCCAGCCCAGTCCCCAGGCGCCAAGCGTAGGGTTCTCCCAGTCGTCTTCAACAAAGCGCACATCGTTTTGCTTGAGGTCAAAACCGAGCGCTTCAAGCGAGCCCAGATACAGTTCCAGAATGTCAGCAGGAGCGGGTTTCAGCACCACCTGAAACTGGTAGTAATGCTGCAAGCGGTTGGGATTGTCGCCGTAGCGCCCATCTTTGGGGCGGCGCGAAGGCTGGACGTAAGCTGCTTTCCACGGTTCGGGCCCGAGCGCACGCAGGAAGGTGGCCGTGTGCGAGGTGCCCGCGCCGACTTCCATGTCGATAGGCTGCAACAGCGCGCAACCGCGCTCGCCCCAATAACGTTGCAGGGTGAGGATGATGTCCTGGAAGGCAGGTTTCACAGACGGCGCAAAGAGTTTGATCGAGGCCGCATTTTACCTTGGCTTGGTGGGCTGCGGGCTTGCGGAAGTCAAAACCCGCTCACCACAGAGACAAAGAGGCATGGAGAAAAGCGAATTCCAGGAAAGCGCTGATTAATTCATATCCCGCGCATTGCGAGCACCCATCAGGGCTTTCCTCTCTCGTGTCATCAGCATAATCGTAGCTCGCTCTTCAGAACTTAATTGCTTGTACTGCTTTTCTGTTTTTTCCATCCCGGCACCTTAACCTCTCCAAGGTGTTGCGGTTGGTTATTGAGCGCGCCCCCTTTAGGGTGCTCGCAATGACAGGGTAAATCAGCGCTTCCTAAGTTTTCTCCGTGCCTCTTTGTCTCTGTGGTTAATGGTTTTGTCTATCGATGCAAACCCGGAAACGCGGTCCTGATCCATTGCAGCAATTTCTCGCCGCCGGCAAGTTGCGCGAGTTGTTCTGGAAAGAGTAGAAAGCCTACCAGTGCGGTCATCAAACACACCAGAATCAGGGTGCCAAAAACGCTTTCCGGGCGCAGCGCGCCCCAGTAGCGGCTGATCAAAAACAGGGTGTCCTTTTTGTGTTCGGACATCGACAGCCAGCGGCGCACGACGCGCACCGCCAGATACGCCGCGTAGCCGCCCGCGAGCGAAGCAAAGACAATGCGGAACAGCGAGAACAGATCCATGCCGCTGTCCAGATAGTGGTGATACCACCAGGAGACGAAACCGAGCGAGACCGAGGCAAAAATGGCGATGGCAATGTTGATGAACAGCCGCCGCCGTTCGCGTGCGAGGTCGCGCTGGCGTTCGATAAAAAAGCTGTCGATCTCGGATTTGAAATACTCGACTTTTTCCTGCACCAGGCTGGAAATCTCATCCTTGGCGCGCATGATGCGCAGATCCATCAGCGTGCCGAGTTTGTCGCCGGCATAATCGACCAGTTCGCGCACGTCGTCTTTGGTGAACTGGCGCTGGGCATGCAACTCGTCGGAGATTTTATCGAGCTTGGCATCGATCTCCTGGCTGGCTTGCCAGATCACATCCTTCAGTTCGGTACCCGCTTGCGAGACACCGACCTTGACCACGTCCGACAGGCGTTCGCCTGCGCGATCGATCGCCTCGCGCGAGACTTCGGCGAGACTGTCGCGTGCGTGGTCGATGGTTTTCCCGAATAGCGCCATTTAGTTTTTTTTGCCTATGCGGGCTTCTTCACCCGCTATCAGTTTCTGGATGTTGCTTTCATGACGATAGAACAGAAGGACGCTCATCACCAGCGCAATCCACACGGCCTGCCCCGGACCCAATATCAGCGCGGTGTAGAGCGGCGCCAGAGCGGCTGCGCTGAGCGCGGCCAGCGATGAAATGCGGAATACGCCGGCAACAGCCAGCCAGGTCGCGATGCACGCCAGCCCGATGCCAAGACTGAACCCCAGTAATACGCCGATTGCGGTGGCGACGCCTTTGCCGCCTTTGAAGCCGAAAAAAACCGGGAACAGGTGGCCGATAAACGCGGCGAATCCGCACCAATAGGCGATGGTCTCTGGCAGTCCGGCCAGGGGCGCGATACGGCTTGCCAGCCACACCGCCGCCCAGCCTTTGAGCGCGTCGCCGAGCAGGGTGAGTACGGCTGCCGATTTGCGTCCGCTGCGCAAGACGTTGGTGGCACCCGGATTGCCAGAGCCGTAGGCGCGTGGATCGTCCAGCCCCATCGCGTGGCTGACGATCACCGCAAACGACAGCGACCCCAGCAAATAGGCGGCAGTAATAAACAATGCAACTATTGATACGGCCATAAAAAGTTCCCAGATTGAGCAGTGGTTCGTACGCTACGACAGACTTGTCAGATTCCCGTGTGGCCGGATCAATAGCCAATTAAAACAGGCAGTTATTGTGACGGCCCCCGTCGTTAATCGAAAGCGCGGCTGGCTGTACGCTTGCCGCTTTGTTCAAATTGTTTAATGGCCGTCTCAATAACAGCAGCGAGCTCATAGACATTCAGTAAAATAGCGGGCTTTGGTAGATGCGACGGATTATGGATATTTTATTTCTGCGGGACTTCCGTCTCAAGCTCATTATCGGCATATACGAGTGGGAACGCAAAATCCCGCAACCGGTGCGGCTTGATCTGGAAATCGGCCTGCCTGACAGTAAGGCCGCTGCGACTGACGATGTGCATGACACGATCGACTATGGCGCAGTGGCGCACCGTATTCAGGATTATCTGCACAACGCGCCGCAACCGATCACGCTGGTGGAATCGGTGGCCGAGCATGTGGCCAATATCGTGCTGCATGAGTTTGGTTCGCCTTGGGTCAAGGTTTCGGTGACCAAGTTTGCCATTGTGCCGGGGATCAAGGAACTCGGGATCAGCATCGAGCGCGGCACACGGCTGTGAGCATTGAGTATATGGCTGCGGGCCATATTGCCAGCGGGGTGGCGATTCTGCTGGCGGCGTATTTCATCCGGGGCATTACCGGGTTTGGTTCAGGTCTGATCGCGGTGCCCTTGCTGGCCTTGTTTCTGCCGCTGAAATTTGCGGTGCCGCTGATACTGCTGCTCGACTTTACTGCTTCGCTCGTGATGGGCGGTTTTAATTGGCAGCAGGTGCGCTGGCGCGAGGTGCTGATCCTGATTCCGTTCGGGGTGGTCGGCGTGCTGGTCGGCACGCATCTGCTGGTGAATATGCCGCAGATGCCGATGCTGGTTGCGCTGGCGCTGTTTGTTTTTCTGTTTGCGCTGAAAAGCCTGCTCAACATGCAGGGCGATAAACCGATTTCGCAACTCTGGGCGGCTCCTGCCGCGCTCACGGGCGGTACGGTCGGCGCGCTTTTCGGTACCGGCGGCCCGCCGTATGTGATTTATCTGTCGCACCGCATCCGGGACAAAAGCGATTTGCGCGCGACCTTTGCCGCCGTGTTTTTTGCCGAAGGCATTACCCGCGTCCTCAGTTTTTTGGTGGCAGGCCTGTTGATGTCGCGTGAAGTATGGATCGCCTATGTTGCAGCGCTGCCGATTGCGTTGGGGAGCCTGTATCTGGGCAGCCGGGTTCATCTGGGCTTGTCGGCTGCGCACATGGCGCGTCTGGTGGGCGGGTTGCTGCTGGTGTCGAGCGTGTCCTTGTTGTTCAAGGCGCTGCATTAAGGGCAGACAAAATCATACCGCCCCTATCGGAATCAGACCGAAACAGGGGCGGTACTCATCGTAGATTTATAAGGCCATCAAGGTGCGCGCTTGATGCTGACCGTTACAACTGGATTGCGCCAGTCATGGTCGGAAGCCGGCAGATTGCCGATCCCGTGGATGCCCGCGTGGATATGCACAAAGCCTTCACCGCCCTCGGTTGGCGACACGCCCTGTCCACCGCACATCGGCCCCGGGATATTCGCGCACAACTCGTCGTTTGGCTCACTGCCTGCGTCGTACGCGGGCGCTTCATAGCTCACGGTCTGCCCCCAGAACGGACCATATACGCCGTCCAGCGCAGCAAATCCGTCATTGGTAGGAAGCAGCATGGCCGCCAGGCTGAAGCGTGAATCCCATGCCCCGGTAATGTGCACCGTGACCGACTTGCCCGGCGCCAGCAAGCCGCTGCTGGTTTGTACATCAGCGACCTTGGGGTTTCTTTTCAACAATGCCTTCAAGGGTGCGGTGTCGCCGCCTTCAGCAAGCGCCGACAGTTCCGGGCTTGCCGGGCTGCCCAGGGTAAACAGGCTGACGGCGGGTTTGTGGGTGGTGACCAGGAAAGGGGTGAAGGTGATGCCGCGTGTGATATTGGTGATGGTGACATCAAAGTTGACTGCGCTTGCCGCGCCGCTCGCCAGCGCCAGTCCAAGCAATACTGCGGAGGTTGATTTCGTCATGATTAAATCCTCGGTGAAGGTTGAAGGAACGCTTGGCAAGCGCATCAATGTATTGTGTTGTTCAAGGTTGGAGCCAAGCTTTGATAGATTCGTAACGAATGGGATATTGGTTACATCCCGGCGCAACTTATTTCTCACACCAGGATTTCCACCACCTGACAATGCCAGCCAGTCTGCTGCATACTGATTTGCTGTAGGGTTACAGGCTACGGCACAATCCGTATCGGTCTGTCTTGAGCATGTAACCCAACGCCGTAATGAAACGAATAACAGATAAGGATCGGATCAATACGATCGAGGCGCGGCTCAGGCAATTGCTCATACGCGGGCTCGACGGCGAGGCTTCTGCCTACCACGTGTTTCTCATCGAATTGAGTGCGCATTTGCGTGCCTATTTCAGGAAACGTCTGACCCGTTTGCCGGACGAAGTGGAGGATCTTGTGCAGGAATCATTGCTGGCCATACATAACAAGCGCCAGACTTACGATGCCAGTCAGCCGCTGACGGCTTGGGTGCATGCCATTGCGAAATACAAGCTGATCGATCTGCTGCGTCGGCGCACTCGCCACGATGTACTCAACGATCCATTGGATGAGGAAATGGATTTCCTGTCCTCCGCAGACAACGAGGCCGCCGAAGCACGCAGGGATTTGGCCAAGCTTCTCGATCAACTTCCTGACCGTCAGCGCCTGCC
>JAYVLR010000070.1:0-2206 GCA_043759395.1 Thiobacillaceae bacterium | reverse complement strand
TTCTGGCCGAGCACCTCGTTGGTTCGTCCACACTCAACCAAAGAGCAGTAGCTCAGATGCAACCCTCTAACCCTGCGTTCAAGCGGGACTGCGCAAAAGCGCGCAGCCCCTTAACTCTACGTTAGCGCGCTTGCTTCTCCTGCTCATCCAAGGCCGCACATCATGCAAACAACATCGCTCCATTCCAGCCGCGCAAGTTCCGGTCAGTGTGGCTGGGCATCGTTGGTTGTTGCATGTGCAGTGGGTGCATCAACCGTGCTGCGCGGGTTGCGTGTATCTGTTTTGGCAAAGGGCATTCGTGCCGCGCTGCTTGTGCCTTCGCTCAAGTCTGGTTGCCATGGGCATCGTGGCTTCGGTCGTGTAAAGTCAGCGGCAGTCTGCACCCACATCGGTCTGGTCTGGCGTGAGGGCGGTACCCTAACTGCGGTGGCAACGCCAAGCGTCCGCTCTAACCCGGCGCTCAAGCGGGACGTGCCGCAAGCGGCCCGCCCCTTAGCTCTACGTTAGAGCGCATCGAATAACACTTGCTGCTCTTCCAGACCTATTGACCTACTAACTTGCTACTTGAAAGAGCGATTACAAATGGGAGGATTACAACATGGCTAGATGTACAGCACCATCACGAGGCCATCGCACAGCGAGCGGTGCAGCCGACTGCCCTGCATGCGGTGGCCGCTCACGATCATACGGCGGCTACGGTGGCTACGGGTCGTACCCATCCTACCCCTCATCGGGGAGCAGCGGGGGCGGCCGCAGCGGCGGCGGGTCCAGCAGCAGTACAAGGCCGCGCTGGTCGAGAGCGGGTTCGTCTATCTCGTACACGCCAGCTCAAGTTCAGTCACTCACGCCAATCCGCCAGACCGTTGAGACGCGAGCAGCGGAGCAACCTGACCTTCGCGACGTCTTCCTGTGCCACGCATGGGACGACCGGCAGGGGGCAGCCAAAGAGTTGCACGATTTGCTCGTGGCGGCGGGTGTCAAAGTTTGGTTCAGCGAGAAAGACCTTGGCCTCGGCGTGCCGATGATGCGCGCCATCGACAAGGGCCTATTGAACTCGAGAATCGGGCTTGTACTAGTGACACCTGCGCTCCTAGACCGTGTCCCAAAAGAGGGCGTGGCCGATAAAGAGCTTTCGGTACTCCTTGCGCGCAATCAGCTCGTTCCCATCGTGCACAACACGACGTACGATGCTCTCCGCAATGTTAGCCCCATGCTCGCCTCGCGAAGCGGCCTAGACACTGCTGAAGATTCAATGGCGGTGGTCGCAGCAAAAATCGCCGAGTTGGTCGCTCTCTAACTCTATTGCTCACACAGGTTCGCCATTTCAGATGCGGCTGATCGTGAAAATGCGCTCTAACCCTACGCTCAAGGGGGACGCCGCAAAAGCGCGGCGCCCCTTAGCTCCACGTTAGCCGCTATCCAATCACAGGGGGTTCTATGCACAAAGGAAAAATAGCATTCGTCGTAGGTCACGCACATTGGGGAAAATCGAAGACACTTCGCGCTCTTACGAACGACAATTTCCGCTTGAGGAAAACCACGATTGGTGGAGTTGAGTTTTTCATTCGGCGCATGTCAAATGATGACCAGCCAAGGGGCTATGAAGAGTTCATGAAATCCCTCGACCCTGAACTACGCCAGCATCTTATTGCCGCACTGTGTCCGCAGTTTGACGATCCCGCAGCCGCAACAAACTCCATTCTAACGACCCTACGTGCCAAGGGGTACCAGCTTTTCTTCTGGGTTATCGAACATCAGTACGGAACCTCCGAGGTTGTAGCCGCGAAGGAAATTCAGCGCCTACGCAGCTTCGGAAAGGTTGAGGTATTCTCCGCTATGGCGGAATCAACCGCTCGCTCTAAGAGTTTCAAGCATTTTGTTTCAAATGTTGTTCTCGGCTAACCCTACGCTCAAGCGGGACTGCGCAAAAGCGCGCAGCCCCTTAGCTCCACGTTAGAAGGCAAAAAGATGATTACCGGTGGTTGTCTCTGTGGTGCAATCAAATACGAAATTAGTAGCCCGCTCCAGTTTGCGCGCAACTGCCATTGCTCTATGTGTCGAAAAGCTACTGGTGCCGCTTTCGCTACATGGACATACGTCGAGGTCAGTAACTTCCGGTGGGTTCAAGGCGAAGAGCAACTGGGCCAGTATCAGTCGTCCCTGGAAGTCACGCGAACCTTCTGCAAGGTGTGTGGTTCCACATTGC
>JAYVLR010000069.1:0-2363 GCA_043759395.1 Thiobacillaceae bacterium | reverse complement strand
GGTGTCCGGTGACGAGATGGGTGGGTGCAAATCCGTCACCGGTACGGAATATATCGGTGCAGATCAGCAGCGTGCTGTCTGCTCCGTAAGCACCCCGGTTGCTCCGATTGCCAAGGTTGCAGTTGATCAAACCTGGCGCGGCCAAGCCGTTACGGGCACCTACGTTGGGCGTTCGGGTAGCGTGACTGGGGATGAATCGGGCGGTTGCTCGCCCATCAGTGGCACACCCTATATCGGCCGAGGCCAGTACAACGGTTTCTGCGAAGCGCCTGCATTGCAGGCCCAAGAGGCCCGCATTCGGACAAGTGCGGTGATTCCTGCTGCAGCCGTAACCGGAGATCGCCCCGGTGCGGGTGGTTCGGTGATGACGGGCGACGAACGCGGTGCGTGCGAAGTGGTGAGTGGCACGCCTTATGTGGGCGTCGACAACACGACGTCGCAATGCGGAACCAGCGGCCGCTTTGTTGCACGCGGCAATACGCAGATCGAAGCTGCGCGGTCGCCGGCACCGCTGGATTTCAGCATCAGCACGCCGGCTCGCACGGCACAGCAGAAGCAATTCGGCGATGTGACCGGCTCCGCTTATAACAGCGAGCGCATAACCGGGCCGGTCAACAAGGCTGGCGGTCTGATCACGGGCACGCCGGAATTCCGCCATCGCGATGCTTCGGCAGCACAAACTGCGCAAGCAGAAGCCATCACGGCTGCGCGTCGCTTGACCGGAGAAGGCAGCCAGGCAGGCCGCTCGGTAACCGGCGATGCATGGGATGCGATGAGCAAAGTGACCGGGACAGAAGGCGCGTCGAGCATGTCGCGCAACCCCACGGCACGTGGCAATCCGCGTGGCGTGGGCATGAACGCTCAATTGTTCCGTGAAGTGGTTGAGCGTCCGGTTATACCGGACAGCCGCATTACGGGCTCGGCGGGTAACACCGGTAAAGGCTCGCTGGTCACCCTGTCGGGCGGCGCACGCGGCTGAGGTGTAATCAGTGAACACGCGTAAACGACTTGCTGCGATGCGTACTGCTGGAGCGCTCTGCCAGCCAGAATCGCTCGACAATCCGGCGTGCGTCATCGGATCGGGTCAGCGTTGTGAGCACGCGCTGGTCGACCAGGAGTTGAATCGTCGCCTGTATGCCTACGAAAACCAGGTGCGCGGTCGGTTTGCACCGATCGTCGATACGCTAAAAGCGCTGTCTGCTTTTCAGCATGAACTGGATTTTGTGGCACGGGCTCAACGCGTGGCGCAGGACAAGTTGGGTTACACCTTGCCGCTGCATCTACTGGAAAATGCCTGGGCGGCCGGGTTGGATCTGCGTGCTTTGCATTCCTACTGCATCTTTCGCAGCTTCAAGGAATGCATCGACCAGGCAGACGCCGACCAGATGCCCTGGCGCGAGCGGATGTTGATCGACGCCGCGTTCATCCAGTCGTGTGGCTACCACACGGTGGATGTCAGCCCCTGTGCGGATGGCCGCCTGCAAGGTTTGCTGCCATTCGTTTTCCGCATGGCGCCGAACGATGCGGTGTACGTCAAGGCCTATGCCGGTGCGCTGTTTGATGTCGAAGGCGACGTGGCAGACTGGACCCAGCGAGAATTGCTGCGTCTGACTGGCGGCATTCCCGGTGGCGACAGCGGTAATTATTTGAAGATCGCGGTGTATCACTACAGCACCTCGAATCCGTGTCAACAAGGTTGTGCGGCGCACGGCAGCAATGACGCGCTGGCGACGCAGGAGGCAGCGGACAGGCTGGCCGAACTGCGCGGTGCGATCGAAAACACGTACGGCAGAGGCGCGGCACCGGATACATTGTTGGTCGGGATGGATACGGACACCGATGCGATCCGGGTGCATCTGCCCGATAGCGAGAGCGGCAACTGCCCGATGCGCTTTGTCGAAAGCGCAACGATCTTTCGTGAGACGCTGGGCATGCGTGCGCAGGATGCGCGTGAGGCCATCGAACAGGCGATCGCCAGCGCCGAGAAGAACTGTGGCTTGCAGCCCGGCATGCGCAAATTGATTGCGCGCCTGCTCGAATCCAACCTGTCGCAGATCGAGTATGTGATCCAGCATCACGAAGGGCGCTATGCCGTCATCGGTCATGATGAGGCATTCATCTGTGCGGGCGAAGCCACGAATTATGTGCAGATGCGCAACAAGTATTACTACGCCCACCTCGACACGGTCGAGGAAGCCGCGGCCGACATGGACGTGGGCATCAAGATTTTTTCCGGGCTGAATATCAACCGTGGGTTGGCTGTTCCGGTGCTGGTGCATTTTCATTACTCCTCGCGCGTGCCGGGCGCGCGCGCGCGCACAGTGGCTCGTTGTAAGCGCGTCAAGGCCGCTATCGGGGCGCGC
>JAYVLR010000068.1:0-2420 GCA_043759395.1 Thiobacillaceae bacterium | reverse complement strand
GCCCGTCAACCGGGCACGTATACCGTTTCCAGTCTTTCCACATTAATCAATGCACTGTTTGAAGTGGGCGGCCCCAGCAACAATGGCTCGATGCGAAATATCCAGCTGAAGCGTAATGGCCGCACCGTCGGCGAGTTGGATCTCTACAACTTCATCGCGCGCGGCGACCGCAGCGGCGATGTGCCATTGCTGCCGGGTGATGTCATTGTCATTCCACCCGTCGGCTCGCGTGTCGCCGTGCTGGGGCAGTACGAACAGCCCGCCATTTATGAACTGAAAGGGGCAGGCAGCATTGGCGATGTGCTTGCTCTCGGCGGCGGGCTGTCCGTGCTCGCCAGACACGGAAAAGTCTCGCTGGAGCGGATTGACCCCGCATCAGACAAGGCCGTCCGGCATGTCGAATCATTTGCACTCGACATAACCGGGCAACGGCGTTCTCTGCGTGATGGCGACATCCTGACCCTGTTCGAGATCAGCCCACAGTTCGCCAACGCCGTCACCCTGCGCGGCAATGTCGCCACCCCGCTGCGTTATCCCTACACCCCCGGCATGCGCATCCGTGATCTGATTCCCGACCGCGATGCCCTGATTACGCCCGACTACTACAAACGCAAAAACCTGCTGGTGCAATTTGATGAGCCGGACAACACCAATGGGGAGCGAGACACACGCAAATCATCGGGTGATGACCGCCAGGCGCCCACAACGCGTGATGCGGCAAAACGACCCAATGAAAACGGCACATCCAGTACCGGCCAGGAAAAACGCAAACAGTCGAATGAAGATGACAAATCCGGCGTGAGCCAGACGGAAAACAAGCCCTCAACAGAGGACACGCATCCCGCCGTGGAACGCGGCATGCGCAACATGCTGGACGAGGTCAACTGGGACTATGCGGTGATCGAGCGTCTGGACCGCAACACGCTCACCACGCGCCTGATCCCGTTCAATCTGGGCCGCGTCGTGCAGGACGGTGATGACCAGCAAAATCTGGCACTGGAACCCGGCGATATTGTCACCATACTGTCGAAAAAAGATCTGCGTGTGCCGCAAGATCGCCAGACCCGCCTGATACGTGTTGAAGGGGAAGTGGCCGCGCCCGGCATTTATCAGATCGAAGCCGGGGAGACCCTGCCTCAACTGCTGACACGCCTGGGCGGCGCAACCCCCAACGCCTATCTTTATGGCGCAGAATTCACGCGCGAATCAGTCCGCAAGCAGCAGCAGCAAAACCTCGATACCGTGACCCGAAAACTGGAGTCACAACTCCAGGCCGCGTCCAGCAAACAATTGGCCAATGACAGGACGCAGGGCGACACGCAAGCCCGGTTTCTCGCCCAGCAACAGTTGCTGCAACAGCAACTTGACCGCATAAAATCCCTCAAGAGCAGCGGCCGCATCAGCCTGGAGCTGCCGTCATCCAGCGTGGGGGTGAACGCCCTCCCCGCATTACCGCTGGAGGATGGCGATGCCATTTACGTCCCCAGTCGTCCCGGGTTCATTTCTGCGGTGGGTGAAGTGTTCAACGAAAACGCCATCCTCTACCGACCAGGCAAGACAGTGGGCGACGCGCTAAAGACAGCCGGCCTGAACGACAACGCCGAGATCGACAACGCCTTTGTGCTCCGTGCTGACGGCAGCGTCAACGCCGCTCGCGACAGCAACAGCCTGTTCCGGATGAGCAGCTTTGAAGATATCGAACTGATGCCTGGCGATACAGTGGTCGTCCCCGCCAAAGTAGACATGCAAACCAACTGGACCAAATTCGTGACCGGCCTGAAAGACTGGTCGCAGATTCTCTATCAGCTGGGTCTGGGCGCTGCCGCCTGGAGAACCTTGAACTAGGACGGCGGAATGATGAACGACGACCCACTATCAGACTTACCCGAAGACGACGGCATCAATCTGCTGGACATTCTTCAGACCCTGGCAGAAAACGCCCGGTTGCTGGTTTTTGGCCCGATCCTCGTCGGGCTGATCGCACTGGGCATCAGTTTTACCTTCAAGCCCAGCTACGTCGCCCAAACCAATATCATGACGCCGCAGCAACAGGGCGGTGCCGCCGCCGCGCTGGCACAACTCGGCGCACTGGCTGGCATCGCAGGGGCAGCCACTGGCCTCAAAAGCCCAGCCGAGATGTATATCGGCCTGCTCAAGAGCCGAACGATTGCGGACAAAATGGTTGACCGCTTCAACATGATGTCGGCACCGGGCGTGAAAACCCGCGAGGACGCCCGCAAGCTTTTAGATCGAATATCCGGGATGGTCGCTCGCAGAGACGGACAGATCACGATCGGAGTGGTTAGCAATGTCCCAAACTTGTCCGCCGCAATAGCCAATGCCTACGTCGAAGAACTGACCTTGCTAACCACCCGCCTGGCAGTGACGACCGCCCAGCAACGTCGGCTGTTTCTTGAAAA
>JAYVLR010000067.1:0-5984 GCA_043759395.1 Thiobacillaceae bacterium | reverse complement strand
AGGCTTTGTGCGGTTTGATCCAGTTGCGTAAAAATGGCCTCGCGGTTGGCAACGATGCCGCCGTACGCACAGAAGGGTAGCGACGACAAGCTGTGGCCGAACAGGCGGCTCTTGATTTGCACCAACGGCAAGACACCCACGATGGCGCCATGCTGCTCAGCATACAGAAAATGCGTGCGATGGCCGAAGGCTGCTTCGATGACGCGTTGCCAGGCGGCGCGATGAAAAAACGTCGCGTCAGGGTGGCTCAGTACATACGCATCCCAGCGCGCATAATCACTGGGCTGCAATGTTTTAATCTGTACTTCGGCTTGCACGAGCGGAGCGTCCATCATGTTCATCGAAGAAATACGCGGTCAACGCGATCCCATTCAAAATCAGCCAATAGTTTTTTCAGCCGTCCCGGCATACGGTGCAAATTGACGTAATGGCGAAACCGGGTCTTGGCGGATAAGCCAGCCGGGCGCGGCTGCGCGTGATCGATTTCCCATGGGTGAAAATAAAACATGCATGGCGCATGCTCATGGGTATTCACGCGACGCAACATCCAGCGTGATACTTCATACGGCAACAAACGAAACCATCCGCCACCCGCAGCTGGCAGATTACGGCCAAACAGGGGGACGGTGGTGGGCGGCAATTCGAGTATGCCGTTTGCGCCGTTGGGCCGGTTCGGAAAGCGCGGTGCATCCGGCATGCCGTAATGATCGTGTCGCACCGGGTAAATGCTGGAACTGTACAGATAGCCTGCCAGTTCCAACTCTTGTACCGCCCACCAGTTATCCCGGCTGATGGAAAAGCTCGGTGCGCGATAGCCGTTGACGGCGGTTCCGCTCAAGTCTTCCAGAATATTTTTCGCGTGGGTAATGTCCTGCCTGAATTCGGCGGGTGTCAGATCGCTCGCGCGCTGGTGCCCGTAACCATGACTGGCCAGTTCATGCCCATTGTCAATAATGCGTCGTACCGCTTGCGGGTAGCGTTCGGCGATCCAGCCGAGGGTAAAAAAAGTGGCTTTGGTATCGGCATCGTCGAGCAGCGCCAGAATCACGTCCATATTGCGCTCGATGCGGCAGGGCTGGGCATCCCACTCATCGCGGCGGATATGCGGCGCAAAAGCCGATACCTGGAAGTAGTCTTCGACATCGATCGACATCGCATTTTTAATCATGCGAGTCGCGTACCTTTTTGCAAAGGCAGCCAGCCTTGTAGCGTTTGCGCAATGCGTGCCGCTGCGTGCCCGTCCCAATATTCAGGAATGCGTCCGGATTTTCCGCCGGAGTCCATTACTTCACAAAAAGCCTTGCGGATCGCTGCAGGGTCAGGTCCGACCAGTGTGTTGGTGCCTTCGAGCAGGGTAATCGGGCGTTCGGTATTCTCGCGCAGGGTTAAACAGGGCACGCCAAGCGCCGTGGTTTCTTCCTGGATGCCGCCGGAGTCGGTTAATACCAGTTTGGCATCACGCATCAAACCCAGCATTTCCAGATAACCGATCGGCGGCAAAATACGCAGGCCGTCGAGCATGGCCGTCATGCCAAATTTCTCGATATTGCCGCGCGTGCGTGGATGGAGCGGCATCACGACCGGCAGACTGCGGTTGATTTCTGCCACCACGTCGAGCAGCGCGCGCAAGGTGTCGGGGTCATCGACATTGGAGGGGCGATGCAGGGTCAATACGGCATATTGCGATAAGGCCTGTCCCAGACTGACGCTGCTGGGCACTGCGCGCGCGAGATTGCGATGCAGGGTGTCGATCATGACGTTGCCGACAAATTGCACCCGCGCGGCATCAATGCCTTCACGCTGCAAATTGGCCAGCGCGCTACGTTCTGTCGTAAACAGCAGATCGGAAATCTGGTCGGTCAGCACCCGGTTAATTTCTTCCGGCATGCTGCGGTCATAGCTGCGCAGTCCGGCTTCGACGTGAATCACGCGCACCCCGCGTTTGGCCGCGACCAGCGCGCAGGCGATGGTGGAATTGACATCGCCCACCACCAGCACGGCTTGCGGCTGGACTTTTTCCAGGATGGGCTCGAAGCGCTTCATCACTTCGGCGGTTTGCACCGCATGGCTGGCCGAGCCAACTTCCAGATGATGATCGGGGCGCGGAATGCCCAGGTCGGCGAAGAAGCTGTCATTCATCGCCTCGTCATAGTGTTGCCCGGTGTGCAGCAGTTGCGCGGCGATACCGGCTTCTGCAAACGCCGCCATGATGGGCGCGATTTTCATGAAATTGGGGCGCGCGCCCACGACACACAGTACCTGAGTCATGTTCTTGGCCTAGTTCAGGTGCCTGGGGTCGTTCGCAGCTTGGTCGTCCGCCAGCGCCTGGCTTTCAGTTGGTGTGTGACGTTCACTTACCGTGAAAAGGATTTTTCGCACAATCGGTAAAATCCGGTTGACTGAGCGTTCCATTTGTTCAACACGCTGCGCCAGACGTTGGCTGTCCTCGGCGTGCATGCCGCCAGGCGAATTGGGCATGCCCGCAACGCCGGTCGAGCCGTGAAAATCCTGATGCGCCATTTCGCTTTTCAAGTCGGTAATGACTTCGTTGACTTCGGCCTCGCCAAAATGGCTTTTTTCTTCCAGAAACCCGAACAGCAACAGGCGATCGCAAAACGTGTTGATCCGACGCGGAATCCCGCCCGTAAAACGATGCAGTACGGCAAACGCTTCCGCATCAAACGACGGATTACCTTGCCAGCCTACCGTTCGCAAACGGTGTTCGATATACCCTTGAGTCTCCCCGCTATCGAGCGGCCCTAAATGATAGGAAGCGACGACCCGTTGACGCAATTGCTGCATATCCGGGCTTTGCAGAATGCCGCGAAACTCGGGCTGGCCGAGGAGAAAAGTCTGGATCAGCGAGCGTTCATCGTTCTGAAAATTGGACAGCATGCGCAACTCTTCCACCGCGCGCGGAGTCAGGTTCTGCGCCTCGTCAACCACCAGCAAAGCGCGCTTGCCCTGGCGTGTGGCCGCAACCAGAAAATCTTCAAGATTTTTCAGGAGGGAGGACTTGGTCAGCCCTTCATGTTCCAGACCAAATGATGCCGCCACGCTGCGTAAGGTGTCTTCGGCATCCATCTGGGTGGAAACCAGCTGCGCTGCAATCAGGTTGTGCGAGTCCAGTTGCCGAAACAGATTGCGCACCAGCGTGGTCTTGCCTGCGCCCACTTCGCCGGAGATGACGATAAAGCCTTCGCCCAGCGACAAGCCGTAATCCAGATACGCCATCGCCCGCTTGTGCCCCTTTGAGCCGAAAAAAAATCGCGGGTCGGGGTTAAGCTGGAAAGGCTTCGCGCTAAAGCGGTAATAGTCTTCGTACATGGAGTGCCCCGTGAGCGGTGCGAACAGTTACGCTATTCGTCAATAATGAGCAATCGGCGTGCCACACCGACGCACGTTTAAAAGCGTTTGGTGACCGACGCAGTAATGCTGTTCTCATCGTAGCTGCTTGCGGGATCGTTTGAATCTCGTTGTTGGCGACGAAGTGTCAACACCCCGGACAGTTTTGGGTCAAAGCTGTGGGTCAAACCGACGGAGGCCGAATACAGGTTGTCGTCACGAGCGCCAGCCGTACTCAAACCCGCAGGAATTTGATTGTTCGATAGTGAGAGCGTGCTGCTCACGCTGGTGTGCGGGTTTAACCGGTAATTGACATTGCCGCTGATGCCACGGGTGTGGTCTTCCAAATTGCCGACGAGTATAAAGTTGCGCCGGGTATCAAAAACGGACAAGCCTGTGCCGAACTTGCCCTTTGTCCAGGAAACGCCGCCAGTCAGGTTTTTAATGATGAAAACACCTTGTGCGGCGCTGGAGGTCGCTGCGCCTATTGCTACCAATGCCTCATCCGACAGACCCAGGACTTTTTTATTCAGGATTAAAAGGCCAGACGTGTACGGCCCGGCACACCCTGTGCGGGTGAGGTCTGAGGTGATGAACGCATCAGCACCTGCGGGGCAGACTAAAAATAAACGGCCATTGTCGGTCAAAAACTGCTGGGAAATATCGCTGACATCTTCGCTATAACGCACATTCCAGTTGGAGTTATGGGTGCGGTGCAGCAGTGAGAGCGCATAGGTATTGCCCAGAAAACGCTTTCCTGCACTGGCCTCCAGGCTGGTGCGCTGGGTAGGCGACCAACCGAAACCGGCAGTGTAAAAATCACCATTGCTGGCAGACGCGTTGACAAAGTCATTGCTGTCGCGTCCTGCCGTGCCGAATACGCGAAACTTCCGGGTCAGGGCGTAACCTAGTGTCCCGCTCACCGTTTCGAAGGTGGTAGTGTTCGATTTGGCAGTGCTGGTGGCGCTGTTGTTGGCCTTGCGTAAGGAATAATCCAGGCTCCAGCTCACGTCATTGAAACGGGTGCCGCTTTTTAGTGATGCGGTCAGCGCATCTGACATTGAATTAGCGGCGACATTATTCTGAAAAATAGCCCCTGCGTGCGTTAGCCGCGCTTGCGCAACAGCAAACGTGCCGAGGCGTTTCTGGATGTAGGGGCTGAGCGAATAGGTTCCCACCGTTGCGCGGTTGGCGCTATTCGTGCTCGCGTCCGAGGGCGAGCCCAGTAGCGAAATAAGTTGTTGTGAAATATTGGCGTTGCCGTCGATAAACAGGAAGTCGTCAATCAACTCCGCTTTTCCGGTGGCACTAAGGTTGTGGTTGATGTCGTCGCTCTGGCCGTTGCCGCCGACCCGTACGATGCCAGTCAGGCCATAACCCAGCGATGCCTTGATCCGCCGTGATCCTTCCGATGCCAGATTGAATCCCGGCGTAACGCTTAGGATCAAGGAGCTTTGCGGGTCGGTAGCACTTTGGTTGGCGTTATCCGAGGCTGTTGCAGCAGCGCTGACAAAGGGGGTGAATTTCCAGTCTTGTGCAAGCGCCGGGCGTGCGAATAGTGGAACTACGAGCAAGGCAACCATCAAAACAGAAAAAGCTCCGGTGTAGGGAGCTTGTCTGTTAAGCGGTCGATGTGCGTCCGTATTACGCGATTTACTTGCCGTAACTGCCATAGTATCCATAGTAATAATCAGCCCCTGGGGTCGGCGTGGCTTTGTTGAGTAACATGTTCACCACATCACAGGACTGGAGATGGCTCAAGGCTTCGCGTACCGCCTCTTGCGAAGTGCGTTCGGCCTCGACCACCATGACGATTTGCCCCATGTGCGTTGCCAGTACACCGGCTTCGCTGGTTGCCAGCAACGGTGGTGAATCAAACAGGATTATACGGTCTGGATAGCGGTTTCCGATATCTTCGACTAATCGGGTCATCGCATCACTCGCCAGCAACTCCGTTGCGCGCTTGTAAGTGCGCCCTGCCGGCAGGATCGTGAGTTTGGCAATATCGGTCTTGATCATGACATCGGACAACTTGAGATTTTTATCCTGCAACACGTCCAGCAAACCTTTGTCGGCGTGAATGCCGAGATACTCGGGCACACGGGGTTTGGCCACATCCGCATCGATCAGCAATACCGTACGATCCATCTCCAAGGCCATGGAAATGGCCAGATTGATCGCACAAAAACTCTTGCCTTCACCCGGCAGAGCACTGGTAATCATGATCATGTTGCCGTTTTTGACACGCGCTGTGCCTTGGCCAAAGGCATTGGCAATCAAGGGACGTTTGATAATTCGGAATTCTTCGGCGATCTGGCTTTTTTCGGCATCCGGCGCAACGACGCCCATGCGGTGCAGGCGAGCCAGATTGATCGACTGGAACTGGCTGTTACCGTCAGCCACAGCGATTTCATCCGCGACCCAGACCGGCTCTGACGGGGCTGCAACCACGGTTTCCGTGGCCATACCGCGTTGCTTGTTCAACGCGCCTTCAATCATGCTTTCGGTTGTTGCCGGCACAGGACGGGCTGCTTGTCCCTGTGCAGCGACAACACCGAGTTTATCGGCTGCTTTTTCAATAATGCTCATTGCTTCTCCTAGCCTGCTCGGGCAACAAACAATTGCAGAACCATAATGGC
>JAYVLR010000066.1:0-3517 GCA_043759395.1 Thiobacillaceae bacterium | reverse complement strand
CCAGCCACCATTATCGCCATACTGGCTTTGACTGAAGCCGTTGCCATCGCCCGTTCAATCGCGATCAAGTCAGACCAGCGCATCGACAGCAATCAAGAGTTTATAGGCCAGGGTTTATCCAATCTGGCGGGTGGGTTTTTTTCAGGTTATGCGTCCAGCGGCTCGTTTAACCGCAGCGGCGTCAACTTTACTTCAGGTGCCAAAACCCCGGTCGCAGCGGCTCTGTCAGCAGTGTTTTTGTTATTGATCGTATTGCTGGTCGCGCCGCTCGCAGCCTATTTACCCGTTCCGGCGATGGCCGCCATACTCTTCATCGTGGCATGGAGCCTGATCGATTTTCACCACATTGCGGAAATCATCAAGCGTCACAAGCGCGAACGCGTCATCTTGGCCATTACTTTTTTTGGCACCTTGATTGACCTGGAAAAAGGTATCTTCCTCGGCATTCTGGTGTCGCTTATTTTTTATCTTTATCGAACCTCGCAACCCTCCCTGCGCGAACTGGTTCCGCTCAAATCCGAGCTGGACAATCCTCGCCGCAAATTCATACCCGCCGACACAAACGCACCCACCTGCCCGCAAATGGCCATGCTCCGGATTGAAGGTTCGATCTTTTTTGGCGCGGTCGAGCACATCCAGCAACAAATGCGCAACATCGACGAACTTGACCCGAATAAAAAACATCTGATGATATTTTCACGCGCGATTAACTTCGTCGATTTGGCCGGTGCCGAAATGCTGGCGAAGGAAGCCGTACGCCGCCAAAAAATAAACGGCGGTCTATATGTGGTCGGCGCACAGCCGGGCTTTTACGACATGCTCGCACGAGGCGGTCAGATCGACAGCATTGGCCGCGAGCATCTCTTCAAGCACAAAGGCGATGCCTTACGTGCGGTGTACCCGCACCTGGATAATGAAATATGCCGAACATGCGGCGCGCGTATTTTCCACGAATGCCAAACCGCCTTACCCAACGGAGAACCGCGCGATGGGTCACCGTCTGACTAAAATCTATACCCGCACTGGCGACGACGGCAGCACCGGCCTTGCCGCGAATACCCGTCTACAAAAAAACGAGGCGCGCGTTGAAGCCATGGGCGAAGTTGACGAACTCAATAGCGCGCTTGGATTGCTGCTGACCGAAAACCTGCCGGATGATGCAAGACAAATACTAACCACGATTCAGCATCGCCTGTTTGATCTTGGCGGTGAACTGGCCATGCCGGAATATCAAACGATTAGCGCTGCTGAAACAGTGGCGCTCGAAAACGCAATCGATCTTTGGAACGAAAACCTTCCGCCGCTCAAGGAATTCATTCTGCCCGGCGGAAGCCGCAGCGGGGCGCAGTGTCATCTTGCCCGCACCCTTTGCCGCCGCGCTGAACGACGGCTTGTACAACTTCATCAGACCTCACCGCAACGGCCAGAAATCATGCGCTATCTAAACCGGTTGTCAGACCTGCTGTTTGTGCTTGCGCGCGTACTCAATCGCGCCGCAGGGACGGAAGTGGTTTACTGGCAAAAGCCGGGCTGAGTTCATGGCCTGACTGCTTGCGCCATATCCAGGGCGGCACCGCATCGGCTTCTGCCCACAAACCCCGCCCGGTGCGCTGTGCTTCCTGTTGTGCCGCCAGCAAGCGTGGTTGGCGCTGATGCCATGTTGATACCCACGCCGCGCCGCGTTGTACCAGTTCAGCGCTGACATCGACATCTTGCGGCCCATCCAGGCTCACCCAACCCACGCGTCGGCCATAACGATCCGTTGCCACCGTTACAACACGAACCTGCTGATGCAGCACCAAACTCTCCAGTTCGTGCTTGGCACGCTCGCCAAAAGGCTGGTCTTTTTCTGGCGCATCAATGTCGGCCAAACGCAATTTGTAAAAGCGCGGATACGTACGTGCTGACGCAAGTGGTTTGAGCAAAAGCGTATCGCCATCGATCACGGCAATCACCTGCGCGCTGAGCTTCGCATCCGACCCCGTAGCGTGTTGATACGGACTGAACCATAAAGCGATCAGCAGCAGAACAAAACGCGTGCCGTGTCTCACCCTGCCAGCATCTCGGCTGCGTGCTGCCGCGTCGTTGCGGTGATTTTGAGCCCGCCCAGCATGCGTGCAATTTCTTCTACCCGCGCAGCAGGATCGAGCACCTCAATTTGCGACATCAGCTGTTCGCCACGTCCCAACTTGGCCACGCGCAAGTGCTGCGACCCGCGCGCCGCTACCTGCGGCAAATGGGTGATGACCAGCACTTGCCGCGTCAGCCCCAGCCGCTCCAGACGGCGCCCTACCGACTCGGCGACCGCACCGCCGATGCCGACATCCACTTCGTCAAAAATCAGCGTCGATACGCCAGCCACCCCGGACAAGGCGGTCTGAATAGCCAGACCGATACGCGACAGCTCGCCGCCGGATGCCACTTTCGCCAACGCGCCGCCCGGCAAGCCGGCCTGTGCGGCCACTTGAAACTCAACGTCTTCCAGCCCGTGCGCGCGCGCCTCCGTCACTGGAAAAAATGCAATATGAAAGACGCTGTCCTTGAGCGCCAGCTCCTGGATCGCCGCAGTCACGCTGGTCGATAATTCAAGCGCAGCCCGACGGCGTTGTGTCGAAAGCGCAGCGGCCAATTGTTCGTAGGCGTTCCAGGCTGTGCGCTCAGCCTGTTGCATGGCTTCAATATCGTCTTCCGTTTTGAGTGTGAGCAGGTGCTGTTGCAGTGCATCACGCAGTTCGTGCAGCGCCTCGGGCGGCGTGTGATGCTTGCGCGCCAGTTGGTGCATCTCGCTCATGCGCCGGTCAATCTCTGCCAGACGCTCAGGATCCGGACTCAACCTGTCCGCATAGCGCCGCAAGCCGTGTACCGCCTCGGCCACATTGGCACTGGCGGCATTCATGATCTGCACCAGTTCGCGCAACTCGACATCGAGCTCGGCCATCTGCGCAATGCGCGCGCTCATCGCGTTCAATTGCACCTGCACTGAAGCCTCGTCCTCGTCCAGGCCGCTCACCAATGCCTGGCTGCCTTCGGTCAGGTGCGTCACATGCGCCAACCGTGCATGCTCGATTTGCATGTCATCCCAGCGCGACACGTCATCGCCCAGTTGCAATAACGCGTCCACCGCAGCATTCAGGCCGTCGAGTTCGATCTGGCGTTCGCGCCCGTGCGTCTCGGCATGAAGGCGGCGCTGCACTGCGGCCTGCCACGCGCGCCAGGCTGCGCCTACCTCTGCCAGCAAGCCCTCGGCACCCGCAAATCCATCCAGAATCTGGCGCTGTACCGGGCGACGCAACAAGGCGTGATAAGCGTGCTGACCATGAATATCAAGCAGGAATTCTGCCGCCAGTTTGAGCTGCGCAAGCGTGACAGGCGAACCATTGATGAACCCGCGCGAACGCCCGCTTGCATCAATTGTGCGGCGCAAAATAAGCGTGTTGTCTTCGTACTCGATCCCGGCATCGTTGAGCCAGGCGTGCAGATCAGGAAAATTTTCAATCCGGAACTCGGCGCTGATTTC
>JAYVLR010000065.1:0-2191 GCA_043759395.1 Thiobacillaceae bacterium | reverse complement strand
GCCTTGACTCGAATGGATGCGATTCCATTGTGGGTCACCCTGGCCATCCTGTTGCGCGATACCGTCATTGTGCTGGGCGCACTCAGCTACCGCAGCCTGGCGGGCCGTCTGGACATTCATCCGACCTGGCTTGGCAAAATGCATACCTTCATCGAGTTTGCGCTATTGACGCTGGTGCTGGCTGATCTGGCGCAGATCATTCAACTCGGCGCAGGGCGCTGGCCATTATTTGCCCTGGTCTTCTCGATTGCAGCCGTTTCAGGTATTCAGTACGTGTGGATATGGGGCGGCAAGCTACGTCACGACCGAGGCTACTGACCGAAAGCGAAGCGCCGCTGCCGATCCGTTCCGGCACCGCCTTTGATCCGGTACATGGCGGCATCCGCTGCACGGATCAGCGCATCTTCATCTGCCCCGTCATCCGGGAACAAAGCCTGGCCGATACTGGCCGAGATGTCTACCGCCAGGCCATAGAAGCTGCTGTCCTCAGCCAGCGTACGCTCAATATTGACTGCGGCAGCCAGGCAGTCGTCGCGGCCGCGCACGTTATCCAGCAGCACCACAAATTCGTCGCCGCCCAGACGGGCGATCGAGTCCGAGTCACGCACGCTTCGAGTGAGGCGCCGCGCCACTTCGGTGAGCACCGCATCACCCACATGATGGCCGTGCGTGTCATTGACTTCCTTGAACTTGTCGAGATCAATGAACAGCAATCCAACTTTGCTGTTATAGCGCCGGGCGTGGCGGATGGCTTGCTGCAAGCGGTCGTAAAACAGACGGCGGTTGGCCAGACCCGTGAGTGAGTCGTGCGACGCCTCTTGTTTGAGTGCCGCGCGTGAAGCTTCCAGCTCGGCGAATTGGCGTTCGAACTGCCGGGATCGGCGCGATAGCCGGCGCAGTGTCAGGCCGCCCACGATAACGCTCATCAGCGCGGCGGCGATCCCCATGCCGATGGCGGTGCGCCAGGTGCTGTCGAACGTCTGGTTGGCGACGGTTTGCGCATGCAAGGTATCGTCCTGATACTGGCTGCGCATGTGTGCTAACTGCTGGTTGAAAGCGGTTTGCAAGGGAATGGCTTTTTGTTTTAACAGGGCGTTAGCGTCCGTCAGCCGGTCAGCATTCAACAGATCCGAAACCGTTTCCTGGGTTGCCTGAATCTGGGTGACCAACCGGGTTTGACGATCAAACTCGATCTGTTCGGCAGGCGTAAGCCCCATTTTCTTGAGTTCATTGCGGCCGCTGCCCACCAGAAATGCCGCCTGGTTGTATTCCATAAAAATCGCATCGCGCTCGAACGGATCTTGCGTCAGCGCCATGCGTAACAGGCTGTCGGTGCGCTGGTGTGAGCCAACCTGAATTTGCGTGATGAGATTAACCTTGCGATTGTGCGTCAGCACAATCGTGTTGAGGTGGCGGTTATTGTTCAACTGCACAATACTGTTCACTGCCAGCACGATGATCAAGATCATCAGAATAAAGAAAGCCGCGCTGGTCACAATGAGAAAAGTGCGTCGCATAGGAAGCGTTACCCCATAGTCACTATTTATTTGTGTGGTTCATTATCGGATAGGCGCTGGATTATTTGCAGCATTTTTATTGAGACGGCCATAAAACAGTTTCCAGATTGAGTGGTGGTTCGTCCCGCTATGGCGGCTCGGTTAGATTCCCTTGTGGCCGGATCAATAGCCCGTGCGACGACATCATCAGACACGGGGGCGCGAATTGGCAAGCGATAAATAGGCTGATTAGGTAGAATGCGCGCCACGCCCCGGTAGCTCAGTGGATAGAGCAATCCCCTCCTAAGGGATAGGCCACACGTTCGATTCGTGTTCGGGGCGCCACCAACACGATCAAATGTGTCACGCACGATCAAGCCGTGCATCAACTCAGTGTGTGATGCGGTTTTCAAATGCTAATTTTTTGCAACCTGCCCGGATGGGTGGTGGCGTCCCCACGGGGATTCGAACCCCGGTACCTACCGTGAAAGGGTAGTGTCCTAGGCCTCTAGACGATGGGGACCTGGACGACGGTGTGAACCGTCTATTTGTGCCGACTTGCGTCAGCGGCGGGATGTCAGCGTCAGGGTTATCCCGAGCAGCAATCCCAGAAAACCGAATGGTATCAGCGATAGCCAGAACAGCGCTGTGTCACTATGACCAAACATTTTCCAAAACCCTACAGCCAGTCCGAC
>JAYVLR010000064.1:0-3193 GCA_043759395.1 Thiobacillaceae bacterium | reverse complement strand
GCGCCCGACGATCACGCTCATCGCATATTCCAGATAGGAATTGCGCATCTCCTCTTCGAGGCTGACCGGGATAGTTTCTTTAGCGAATGAGGATTCCATAGTTAGATAGACAGACCGGTGGTGTAAGGCTAAAAGCCCATGATTCTAACACGGCAGGCACCCCAAACTGGTGCCTCGCAGGACTACGCTTAACCAGGAACCGGAATGTTAAATGCGGAAAAGACCAAACGACAGACGCGCCTGCCGAAGTTATTCCTGCTTTTTTGCCATTCACCGCGCAAACAGTGAAAATGCAGCCCATGAAACAAACAGTCGATCTGCTGATTTTCCCGCGCTGGGTCATTCCCGTTGAACCCGCAGCGGTGCTGACCGAGCACGCCGTGGCGGTGAAAGACGGAAGCATTGTTGATCTGCTGCCCGCTGTTGACGCGCGCGAGCGCTACCAGGCCGATCAGGTATTCGATCTGCCGGGACAGGCCTTGATCCCCGGCCTGATTAATTTGCACGGCCATGCCGCGATGAGTCTGATGCGCGGCTATGCCGACGATGTGCCTCTGATGGGTTGGCTGCACGGCCGCATCTGGCCTGCCGAAAAACAGCACGTGTCCGAAGCCTTTGTGCGCGACGGCAGCCTGCTCGCCGCCGCCGAAATGCTGGCTGGTGGGACGACCTGCTGCAATGACATGTATTTTTTTCCGCACGCTGCCGCCGAGGCGTTTCTGGATGCCGGGATGCGCGCCGTGCTGGGCATGATCGTGCTGGAGTTTCCCAGCGCCTATGCGGCGGATGCTGACGATTATCTGGCGCGCGGGCTGCACGTTCGCGACACGTTCCAGGACGAGGCGCGGCTGTCGTTCAGTTTCGCGCCGCATGCGCCCTACACGATTTCCGATGCCACGTTCACGCGCATCGGTACGCTATCCGATCAGCTTGGGCTGCCGATTCACACGCACATCCACGAAACGCTTGAGGAAATCGAAACCAGCTTGAAGCAGCACGGCGTGCGTCCGCTGGAACGGCTGGCGCGGCTGGGTTTATTGGGACCCAATTTCATCGGCGTGCATGCAGTCCATCTGAGCGATAGCGAAATCGACACGCTGGCGCAATTCAATTGCCATGTGGCGCATTGCCCTGGCTCCAATCTCAAACTTGCTTCGGGTGTCGCGCCCATCGCAGCACTGTTGAAAGCCGGGGTCAATATCGGACTCGGCAGCGACGGCGCAGCCAGCAACAACCGCCTGGATATGTTTGCCGAAATGCGGCTGGCAGCCTTGCTGGCCAAAGGCACCAGTCAGGATGCCGCCGTCCTGCCTGCCGCAGCCGTGTTGCGCGCAGCCACGATCAACGCCGCGCGCGCGCTCAATCTCGATCATCTGATCGGCAGTCTCAGTCCCGGCAAACGCGCCGATATGGTCGCGGTTGATCTGAACGCGCTGCATCATCAACCGGTCTATGATCCGGTCTCGCATCTGGTCTATGTGGCCGGGCGCGAAGATGTCAGCCATGTCTGGGTCGATGGCGAGTTGCTGGTGGAGAATCGCCGCTTGCTAAGCCTCAACACCGATGACCTGCGCGCCCGCGCCGCGTACTGGCACACCAAACTGAAGGACACACCATGAGCAATGTTGACGCTGCCGAAATCCAGAAATTTTCCGACCTTGCGCACCGCTGGTGGGATCCGAATTCCGAATTCAAACCCTTACACGAGATCAACCCGCTGCGCCTGAAATGGATCGACGGCATGGCGACGATTGCGGGTAAAAAAGTGCTCGACGTGGGCTGTGGCGGTGGCATTCTATCCGAGGCGATGGCCGCAGCTGGTGCCGATGTCAGCGGCATTGACCTGTCGGAAAAGGCACTCAAGATCGCCAGGCTGCATCTGCTCGAATCAGGTCAGACCGTTGATTACCGCCTGATTGCAGCCGAAACGTTTGCCGACGAAATGCCCGGCCAGTTCGATGTGGTCACCTGCATGGAAATGCTTGAACATGTGCCCGACCCCGCGTCCATCGTCGCCGCCTGCGCGCGCCTGGTCAAACCCGGCGGATGGGTGTTTTTCTCGACCCTGAACCGCAATCCCAAGAGCTATCTGTTCGCCGTGATCGGCGCGGAATACGTGTTGAAGCTGCTGCCGCGCGGCACTCACGACTACGCTAAATTCATCACTCCCGCCGAGCTGGCGCGCATGGCGCGGCAAGCGGGTCTGGAAACCGGCCAGCTCACCGGCATGACCTATAACCCGCTGACCAAAGTTTACAAACTGGAAGCGGACACCAGCGTGAATTACCTGATGGCGACACAACGTGGAGTTAAAAGCGGTGAAACTTGAAAATATCCGCGCGGTGCTGTTTGATCTGGACGGCACCCTGGTCGATACCGCACCCGACCTGGGCTACGCGCTCAACCTGCAACGCGCTCGCCACGGCCTGCCTGCGCTGGCCGATGCCGTCATCCGCCCGCAAGCCTCACACGGTGCGCGCGGCCTGCTCGGCGCAGGCTTCGACCTGCATCCCGACGACCCGCATTTCGCGCTCATGCGCGAAGAATTCTTGCAGCTGTACAGCGAAAATATCTGCCGTCACTCCAAGCCCTTCCCCGGCATACTCGACCTACTCAGCGCACTCGAAGCCAGAAATCTGGCATGGGGCGTTGTCACCAACAAACCCGCGCGCTTTACCGAACCGCTGCTGTCGATCCTTGATCTGGCCGAGCGCGCCGCCTGCATCATCTCCGGTGACACCTGCCCGCAACCCAAGCCCCACCCTGCCCCCATGCTCATCGCCGCCGAACAGTGCCAGGCCAGCCCAGCGCAGTGCCTGTACATTGGCGATGCCGCGCACGACATCAAGGCCGCCAGCGCTGCCGGGATGCCTGCGCTCGTCGCCGCCTGGGGCTATATCGACAGCACCGACCAGCCCGCCACCTGGGGCGCGCACGCCATCATCCACGCCCCCGGCGCTATTCTCGACTTTGTGTGAACTTTCCCGGATTAGGGCAGACGAAACCCTGTAAACTTCGCACTTAGAAGTTCTGTTCTTTAATAATCAATGGGGGCGACCTGGCTTCGACGTGGGTCGCGAAGCAGCGTAGGGCATACCGAGGGTCAGAGCACCTCGCAAATCCAACTGAAAAAACTTAGTCGCAAACGACGAAAACTACGCCCTGGCCGCTTAAGGTCAGGACTCACACCGGA
>JAYVLR010000063.1:0-9819 GCA_043759395.1 Thiobacillaceae bacterium | reverse complement strand
TAGTCATGGCGAGTTCGCCTTCGTAGGTCTTGCATATCCAGCCCTTGCGCGAAAATTTTTGCAGGTAGCCCGCGCGCTCACCATCTGAATAAGACCAGTTCAGCACGAAGGCCAGATAGGCTGCAAAGAGCAGCGCGGGCAATAACGCAGCAAGTACGACCCACTTGATCCAGCCGCTACGGCGCGCGGTGTTTGGCATACCCATTTTCCCCCCATGCTCTTGTCTGATACGGGATTATGCCTGAGCCAGCCGCTTCCACGTGGCGACGATACTGTCCGGGTTAAGCGAGATCGAGCCAATCCCCTGCCCGACCAGCCAGTCGGCCAGGTCGGGATGGTCACTTGGACCCTGGCCGCAGATGCCGATGGATTTGCCCTGACGCTTGCAGGCGGCAATGGCCTCGCTCAAAAGTTTTTTGACCGCTGGATTGCGCTCGTCAAAGCCTTCGGCAACCAGGCCAGAGTCACGGTCAATGCCGAGGGTGAGCTGGGTGAGGTCGTTGCTGCCAATCGAAAAGCCATCGACGTGTTGCAGAAAATCATCCGCCAGCAATACGTTGGAGGGAATCTCGCACATCATGACCAGGCGCAGATTGCGCTCCCCCCGGCGCAAACCGCTGGCCGCCAGCAGATCGACCACGGCAGCGCATTCTTCCACCGTGCGCACAAAAGGAATCATCACCTCCACATTCTCGAATCCCTGTGCCTCACGCACCTGCTTTAGCGCGCGGCATTCCAGCTCGAACGCGGGACGAAACAATGGCGACAGATAGCGTGCTGCGCCGCGCAGGCCGAGCATCGGGTTTTCCTCCTTCGGCTCATACAGGTCGCCGCCCAGCAGATGCGCGTATTCATTCGACTTGAAATCGGACAGGCGCACGATCACCGGCTTCGGCCAGAACGCGGCGGCCAGTGTGGCGATGCCTTCGGCGAGCTTGTCCACGTAGAACGTCACCGGGTCGGCATAACCCGCAACGCGAAGATCAATATTTTCGCGCAGGATAATCGACAGACCGGCGTAATTCAGCAAGGCCAGCGGATGCACGCCGATCATGTGCGCGATGATGAATTCCAGCCGGGCGAGTCCCACGCCGTGATTGGGAATCTGCGCAAACTCGAACGCGCGCTCGGGATTGCCCACATTCATCATCAGCTTGACCGGCGGCTCGGGCAGCGTCGTGCTCACCAGCGTCTCGACCTCGAACGCCAGCGCGCCCGCATAGACTTTCCCGGTGTCGCCCTCGGCGCACGACACCGTCACCACCTCGCCATCCTTTAATTCGGCGGTGGCATCCGCCGTCCCCACCACCGCCGGAATCCCCAGCTCGCGCGCGACGATGGCGGCATGACAGGTGCGTCCGCCGCGATTGGTGACGATGGCGGCAGCGCGCTTCATCACCGGCTCCCAGTCGGGGTCGGTCATGTCGGTGACCAGCACATCGCCCGCCTGCACCTGATTCATCTGCGCCGGGCTGGCAATCACCCGCACCAGACCCACACCAATTTTTTGCCCGATTGCACGGCCGCTGATGCGTACCTCGCCCGTTGCCTTCAACACGTAATGCTCCACGCTACCCAAGCTGCGCGCCTTGATCGTTTCAGGCCGCGCCTGGACGATGAACAGCTCGCCGCTGACACCGTCTTTCGCCCATTCGACATCCATCGGGCGGCCATAATGCTGCTCGATGGCAACGGCCTGGCGCGCCAGTTCCAGCACTTCGACATCGGTCAGTGCAAAGCGGAGTTGTAACGCGGTGGGCGTGTTTTCAATCACCGTCGCGCCTTCACGCCACACCATGCGGACAGCTTTTTCACCGCGCTCGCGCCGCACGATGGCCGGATAGCCTTGCGCCAGCATCGGTTTATGAACATAGAACTCATCCGGGTTGACCGCGCCCTGCACGATGGTTTCGCCCAGACCATACGCGGCGGTAATAAACACCACATCGCGAAAACCTGATTCGGTATCGAGCGTAAACAGCACCCCCGAACACGCCAGATCGGAGCGCACCATGCGCTGCACCCCCGCCGACAAGGCGACGGCATCGTGCTCAAAACCATGATGCACGCGATAGGCAATGGCGCGGTCGGTGTAGAGCGACGCAAAGACTTTTTTAATGTACAGGAGCAGCGCATCTTCGCCGCTGACATTCAGATAGGTTTCCTGCTGCCCGGCGAACGAGGCATCGGGCAGGTCTTCTGCGGTGGCCGAGGAGCGCACCGCGACGGCCAGATCGTCGCCCAGCGAGTGATATGCGGCGCGCAGATCGGCTTCAAATGCGTGCGGCAACTCAGCGCCTTCGACCCAGCCACGAATCTGCGCACCCACGTCAGCCAGCGCCACGACATCCGTCACATCCAATGCGGCCAGACGCTCGCGAATGCGTCGGCGCAATTGATTGTGATCGAGAAAATCCCGGAATGCCTCGGCAGTTGTCGCAAACCCGCCTGGCACTCGAACCCCGGCGCCCGTCAGATGCTGGATCATTTCGCCCAGTGAGGCATTTTTTCCGCCCACCCGCGCCACGTCCGCCATCGACACCGCATCCAGTGACACAATAGTGCTTGAATCCATCCGACACCCCCATGAACACACTCGCGGTTTTCTGCCTCTCCGATCACACCGGCATCACCGCCGAAGCGGTGGCGCGCAGCGTGTTAGCGCAGTTCCCACAGCTTAAGTTTAGTCTGTATCCGCTGCCTTTCATCGACAGCATGGAAAAGGCGCACAGCGCCGCGCAACACATCGCCGCCGCGCCCGGCGCGCTGGTTTTTTCCACCCTGACCGACCCTGCGATCCGCCAGTATTTTCGCGCCAGCGGCGTGGCCTTGTTCGATGTATTCGAGCTGGTAGGTCCATCCGTCGAAGCCGCGCTCGGGCAAACAGCTATCCCGTGCGGCGGCCACACGCACGGCATCGCGCCCGATTACGAAGCGCGCATGGATGCGGTGAATTTCAGCCTCGCCACCGACGACGGACTCGCCGCCGAGCGCTTCCACCAAGCCGAGCTGATCCTCGTCGGCGTATCCCGCGTCGGCAAAACACCCACCGCGCTGTACCTCGCACTGCACCACGGAATACGCGCCGCCAACTACCCGCTCACGCCAGAAGACATGGCATCCAGCCAGCTTCCGCCAAGCCTGCAAGCGCATCTGCCCCGCCTGCGCGGCCTCACCGTGTCAGCCGAGCGCCTGGTTCAGATTCGCCAGGCCCGTTATCCCGACAGCCGCTATGCCAGCCGCGAACAATGCGAACAGGAACTAGCCGCCGCCGAAGCACTGTTCAGGCACCACCACATTCCCGTCATCGACAGCACCCGCATGTCGGTGGAAGAAATCGCTGCACGGCTGAGAAGCGCGCCTGCAACTCACTCGTTTTTGTAGGTGGGCGGTTGCTGGATGCGGACAAGGCCTTGAGCTTGTGCTTCCATGACAGGTATCAGCAATAATCAAGGCCGGATCCTCAGTCTTCTCCGCCCCGTTATTTGTAAGTCATGAACCAAACCGGAAACTTCCACTCAATTAAAGAGTACAAGAGAGACTCCCGGATTTTATTTATGGACATCAATCACATGAAAACGACACCACACTACCTGTCCTGCGCTGTCTTGGTCGGCCTGTCCGGGCTCGCCATACAAGCGTATGCAAATGACACCCCCGGTTTGATCGGAAAGAAAATCTCATTTGCTCCAATGCCAGTTGAAATTTTCCTGCAACCGAATGAGAAGCCTGTCATGGTTGTTGCCATGCCCTGTTCGCTGGTCGAAAAAATGAGCTTTGGTTTCCCTCCGGTCACCTTAGCTGAAACTTTCATGTTTCAGATGGTCGGAATCATGAACAACACCAACATGATGCCCATGCGCTTCGAACCGGTCTGTTCCTAAGAACTCACGCATCAAGTCTGCCGGGGGCAGCCCGCTGGAAGCACACCTGCCACCCCAAATCAAGAGCTGGCAGGGACACAATCCGGAGCAACACCCAATTCGTTTCCAAACGCCAGATAGTCCGCATCGAACCCAATCCCGCCCGCCCACACCAGTTGCCCGTCGCACCACAACACCGGCACGCATGCGCGTTGCCAGGGCGGTAGCGCGGATTCTTGCAGCAGGTTTTTGAGGCTGCGGTGAACGCCGTTTTTCACCAGCCGCATCCGCTCACCGCCCTGACGTACGCCGAGTTCCACGCGTGCGGCATTCAGCCGCGCCAGGCTCAGACCTGCGCCTTGCACTGGATTCATCGCAATATCCCAGCCGGCCTGCTCCAGGCGTACGCCCGGTTCGCCTTGCCAGCGCACGGAGGCTTGCGTGGCGCATGCGCGCACAGGTACCAGGTATGCGCCACCGCGATAGCGCCGCAGCTCGATTCCCGGATTGATCGCGACGCTGACGCGGGCATCTTGCGCGGCGTGCAATAGCTGCCGCAAGCCTTCGTCCAGCCGCCGCTCGCTGGTCATGCGCAGCCCCTGCTGCTGGATAAACCAGCGCAAGACATTGCGCGCACGCGGCGGCGACAATCCGGCCAGCACGGTGCAATCGAGCCGGTCATCCGCCACACTTTGTTGCGCGTCGATAACCGCTAACTCCTCCAGCAGCACGCTGGCTTCGGCTTGCAATGCCGCGCCGCGCGCGAGGGTGGCAACCGCCGCCGGAAAACGCGCATGCAGGAACGGCATCAGGGTGTGGCGCAAATAATTGCGGCTGTAAGCGGTGTCGGCATTGCTCTCATCTTCGACCCACTCGATCGTGTGGTGGCGGGCATAGCGCTCGATGTCGATGCGCGTCAGATCGAGAAACGGGCGCAATTGCACGGCGTGCCAGCCGTCGCGTGTTTGCACTTCGGCCATCGCCGCCAGACCTTTCGGACCCGCGCCACGGAACAGTTGCAGCAACAGGGTTTCGGCCTGGTCATTCTGATGATGGGCGGTGAGCACAAAGTCGGCATCAATCCCGGCAAACACCGCGTGGCGGGCGTGGCGGGCGGCGGCTTCGATGCCCGCCGGATCATGGCGATTGAGGGTGACGTGGTGAATGCTGAGTGGAATACGGTGTGCGCGGCAAAACTGATCGCAAAACTCAGCCCACGCATCCGCGTTGGGTGACAGGCCGTGATGCACATGCACGCAGGCCAGCTGAAATGAATGGGGGGTTTGGAGCGCCAGTAATACATGGAGCAATGCGACCGAGTCGATGCCGCCGGACAAACCCAGCACCAGCCGACTGCCCGGCGCGACGTGACGATCGATTACGACCGCCACCGCATCGCCGAGACGCTTACTTGGCGGCAACTTCCTTGTAGTTGCCATACGCCCGCAAGCGTTGGTAACGCGAATCCAGCAGCTTATCCAGCGATTGTTTACGGCACTCGGCGAGGTTGTCGGCCAACGCGCGGCGCATGAACTGGAACATGCCGTCCCAGTCGCGGTGCGCACCGCCCAGCGGTTCTTCAATGATCTGATCGACCAGGCCGTGCGACTTCAGGCGCTCAGCAGTAATGCCCAGGGTTTCGGCGGCAACGGAGGCTTTATCCGCGCTCTTCCACAAAATCGACGCGCAGCCTTCCGGTGAAATTACCGAGTAGGTTGAATATTGCAGGATCAGCATACGGTCGCCGATGCCAATCGCCAGCGCGCCGCCGGAGCCGCCTTCGCCGACGATGGTGCAGATGACCGGCGTTTTCAGCTCGGCCATCACATACAGATTGCGTGCGATAGCCTCAGACTGTCCGCGCTCTTCTGCACCGATGCCGGGATACGCACCGGGGGTATCGATAAAGGTGAAAATCGGCAGGCTGAATTTTTCAGCAAGGCGCATCAGACGCATCGCCTTGCGGTAGCCTTCCGGGCGCGGCATACCAAAGTTGCGGTAAATCTTGTCCTTGGTGTCGCGACCTTTTTGATGGCCGATCACCATCACCGGCTCGCCGTTGAAACGCGCCATGCCGCCGACGATTGCGGCATCGTCGGCATAAGCACGGTCGCCGTGCAGTTCGGAAAAGTCAGTGAAAATACCCTGCAAATAATCCAGCGTGTAAGGCCGCTGCGGATGACGCGCAACCTGCGACACCTGCCAGGAACTCAGCTTGGCGTAGATGTCCTTGGTCAGCGTCTGGTTCTTTTTTTGCAGACGACGAATCTCATCAGAAATGTCGAGGGCAGAGTCGTCCTGCACAAAGCGCAGCTCTTCGATCTTGCCCTCAAGCTCCGCAATCGGCTGTTCGAAGTCGAGAAAAGTGGTTTTCATGAATCGGGCGGTTGACGGACAGTCGCTGACTTAATGGTGGTGGTGGCCATGCGCGCCGTGAGCATGGCCATGGGTCACTTCATCCGGACTGGCGGCGCGAACTTCGCTCACCACGCACTGAAAATGCACGGCCTGGCCGGCGTAGGGATGGTTGCCGTCGACCACGATTTTGTCTTCGGCAATATCGGTGACGGTGTAGAGCATTTCGCCTTCGCCTTCGAGCGGCGAACCAACGAACTGCATGCCAATTTCGATTTCTTCCGGAAACACTTCACGCGCTTCCAGCCGCACCAAGTCGTCTTCGTATTCGCCAAAGGCATCGGCTGGCTGAAGCTTCAAATCCACCTTGTCGCCCACCTTCTTGCCTTCGAGCGCCTGCTCGACCAGCGGAAAAATATTATCGTAGCCGCCGTGCAGATAGCTCACCGGCTCGTCACTCTGTTCCAGCTGCTTGCCGTCCAGATCGTTGACGATGTAGGTGATGGTGACAACCGTATCTTTGGAAATATTCATATTGGTTCCTTGACTCATTGCAGTACCGCCGCCGCATGCAGCGGCCAGCATCCGGGGTTGTTGTCCTTGAGCGCCGACTGATATCCGTGAACACCGGGCCACCCAAATTTTGCGACATTTTAGCCTTAAAGGCATCTGATCCACTATGCGCCGTTAAAACGGGAACGTGCGGGAGATTCAGCCTGCAATATTACAGCTAGCCGGGACGGAAAGAATTTGTTACTTTGCTTCTGAACCACCCTTAGGATAATCATGAATTTCTGTAGTCATTGTGGTGGCACCATCGTGTTACGTACACCGGACGGCGATCATCTGCCACGCCACATTTGCTCGTCCTGCAGCACGGTTCACTATCAGAATCCAAAAATAGTGGTGGGATGCATTCCCGAATGGGAAGACAAGATTTTGCTCTGCCGTCGCGCCATCGAACCCAAGTACGGTCTGTGGACGCTGCCCGCCGGCTTTATGGAAAACGGCGAAACCACACTCGAAGGCGCGGCGCGTGAAACCTGGGAAGAAGCGGGCGCACGCATCGAAATGGGCGAGCTGTACACGCTCTTCAATCTGCCCCATATCAATCAGGTCTATTTCATGTTTCGCGCCCGCCTGCTTGATCTCGACTATCAGTCGGGAATCGAGTCACTGGAAACCCGGCTCTTTACCGAAGCTGAAATTCCGTGGGACGAAATTGCTTTCCGCACCGTGCGCACCACACTCGAACTGTATTTTCAGGATCGGAAAAACGGCGGTTTCGAATTCCATTTCGGCGATATTCGAACGCGCTAAGGATGCGCTGATAAATTCAAAAAGTTGGTCATTGCGAGCAACGCGAAGCAATCCAGAAATGTCCATTCAAGCGAAGCACTGGATTGCCGCGCTTTGCCCGCAATGACTGAAACCGGAGATATTCAGTGCTTTCCTAAGCCGCCCGATCCAGACATTCCCGCGCCAGCACGTGCATCCCGACCCGCAGCCATGACTCATGCGTTTCCAGTGCCTCGCCCAGGCGCAAGCGGTAGATGACCTCGCCGTCGCGCAGCACAACCTGCTTGCCGGGGCTGTATACCGATGCCGGAATGAGCAGGTTGCTCACGCCTTGTGTGTTATCCGACATGGGCAGAAACAGCACCTTGATTTCTTCATTGCCGCCCTCTCCTGACAAATAAACCAGCTTCGGGTGGCGCGTCAGGCGCTGCGTACCAATATGGTTCTTGCCGTTTTCATTGCGTTTCCAGCGCACCGCCAGCATCTGCCAGACCGACTCTGATGGATCCCAGCTCACCGCAATCAGCCGGCTCAACGGCAAGTCGTGATGGCTGTCCAGCGTGAAGCCCATACCCGTCTCGCTTTCGTCCCGCATCATCCACGGCTCAAGCGCGGGGCGCCCAGCGGCCAAATCACCGCTTTGCGTCAACACGGCCATGATGCTGTCCATCCCGGTTGCCACCCACACCCGGCCAAAGCGGCTGGTTCGCGCGCCCGCACGGCGCACGCCACCGCGCTCGATCATGCTTGCGAGCTGCTGCCCGAGATTGGCCATGCCAGGCTCGGTCATCTGCGCCGGGTTGACCCCGGAATCAATATTTTTCAGGTAATCCTGCAACGATCCCAACGCCATGTAACGCAGGCGCTTGCCGGGAACCCATTGCCCCTCAAGCGCAAACAGACCCTCGTTATCAGACAGATCGACTGCATGCGTGTGAACGGCCAGATCCAGTTTCTCCACCGGCAACGGCAAATCCGGATGCGCCTGAAACAAACGTGCAATCGATTCGATTTCCTGCGCCCGATACCCGACCGGATGCACCATCCCCATCAAATGAATCAGTGCAAATTCACGCGCGCAATGCGTCGTCCCTCCGCCCAACGCAAGCGGCGTATTCGCATAGCCGCCGCGTTCGGCCAGGCGGTAAATTTTATCCAGGCGACACCAGGCCGTGCCGCAAGGAAGCTGCCCCTGGTGATACTCCCAGCGCATCGCCAGACCAGCATAGCGCAAGGCGCGCACGGCGATGTCCGCCACGCGGTATTGCAACTCGTGCCTGCCCGGATCGCGGAATATATGTTTGAAAAAAGTCAGATAGGCAAGCGCCAACTGTGACCAGAACATGTGCGACTCGCGCCACAGCGCTTTTTTAGCCAGCTTGAACGACGCCTGGTTGTGTACATATTGCTCCACCAGCTTGGCCTGGAGCGGCAAGCCCGCCTCTTCCAGCACCATCAACGCTGACAGGCGCTCATCCGTCGCTGCCGTGGTCTCGCCGTTAAAGCGTTCCAGGCCTTCCACCACGCCGTGATGGGTATCGTAGTCGGATTGCTGCGAGAGCGTCTGCAACCATCTCACCGCACTTTTCCGCGTCGCAAACGGCGACGTGTTCACCGGCTTTCTGCGCTGGGCGATGGTACTCAACATGCTATATAGATCGGACATGGTCTGGATCGCAAATGAATGACTTATCCCAACCTTTGCACCAACCATGCCAACCCGGAAAATCGCTGCAATGCCCGCAAAATCCCGCAGCAGACGGGCTTGCTCCTCCCCCTCCCGCAACCATTTGACGAAAAACCGGCAGCCGACGACGACAGCCGGACGTGTTGGCGGTGCCTTGCAACGATGCCGCACGCTCGGCAAGCCCGCCCGAATCCACTACAATGCGCGCCGTGGAGGTGTGGCCGAGCGGTTTAAGGCACCGGTCTTGAAAACCGGCGAGGATGCAAGTCCTCCGTGAGTTCGAATCTCACCGCCTCCGCCAGTTTTCCGGTTTCAGCGATGCGGCATAGCCGTCGAGCTAAAACCTATCGGGCGGAACTCGGGGAGCGCAGCTCACCGCCCCTACCGACCCGAACCTTCTTGTCTTTAATTTCTCGATTAAAAAAATCAAAATTCCACAGGCTCGAATTTCTCGTAAAGCCCTGCCAGATGCTTCACGGATATACGGAATTGGCTACGCGCTTTTACCGTGGATTTTGATGTGCTGGCATTCATCACTTTCGAGCCGGGGTCAAAAATCACCTGCCCCGCGCACAACGCGGCCAGATAGCGGGTGATATCCGTACCCTCGCCCAG
>JAYVLR010000062.1:0-12099 GCA_043759395.1 Thiobacillaceae bacterium | reverse complement strand
GCGTTCGTTCGGGTCGGGCTTGAGGGGCGCAATCAGCTCGGCCAAGATATTCAATACGACATCGGTTTGATAGGGATGAGTCACTTGTTTGCATGTGCTTTTTAGCAGACTGCTGTAGTGACGGTTAAATTTTTCGGGCAGCGGACTGGTCGCCTCGTTTACCCGTTGAGCGATGGTGGTACGGCGTATCCAGTCGTCTACCCTGCCCATATCGTCCGGGTCGGTCGGCCCGACCGGCAAGGCATCCGGCTGGCGTGCAATCAGTTCCGGATACATTGGGTAAGCCTGGGTGAACTTCCGGGTCAGCTCCGGGCGCAGCGCGTTGAGCGCGTTTTGCAGCCGGGTGAACGCGGGGAGCGGGTTCGGACCTGTCTGCGAATTGGCGCTGTTTTGAATCTGTTCCGGCAACAGCAGGTAAAAGTCGTCTACCACTGCCTTCATGCCATCCATAAAACGCGAGTGGCATGCTTGTTGTGCCTGAAGTGTCGACAGGCGGTTTGACAGGGACGGCATATTGTCCCGGTTGACGGACTGCAAGGCGGCCAGGACAGCGGCCGAGGCGCCACGGAGGGAGAGCAATACGCGCCGATCCTGGGCGTGGACGATCAGGCTCTCGCAGGAATGATGCTGGGACTGCGAGTCAAAATCCAGTTGCGCGGTCTGGCCGACGGCATGGCTTGTGAGCGGGCTGGTTTGAAAGTCGAAAGCCAAACCCTGGCTCGAAAGACTGGCGATGCTTCCAAAGCAGGGTGCATGCCCTTCTACCTGCAACACAGCAGGTAATGACAAGGATCGCGGCGCGAAAGCGTTTTCTTTAGACACGGGCGTAATTCAAGGGTGAAAGCTCGGTTTTTTGCAGAGAAAGCGTAACAAGACAATTAAAGTATCAGCAGTAAAGCATAAAACTGAAACGGGAAAAGAGCCGGGGATTACGGGCCGTATTCCTGCTTTTGAGCGGGGCAGGCTTGCGTTTCAATACAGCCTACCCTTTCTACATCCGGAGGCAGGATGGAAAATTTACCCGATAGTCTGGCGGGCTGGCTTACGTATTTAAGCCGGGCCGACATCCCCGTGCTCAGGCAGACTGCGCGCGAGGTCGAACGTTTGCGCGGCACTGCGGATGCCGGGCATCTCAACGCGCACAGTCTCGCTGATGCGGTGGATGACGACCCGCTGATGACGGTGAAGCTGCTGCGGTTCATGCAAACGCACAAGCATAAAAGCCAGCAGCACGAGCTGGTGGAAAATGAGCAGGCCATCCTGATGCTTGGCTTTGACACTTTTTTTGAGCGGGTCGGTGCCGGAAGCACGTGTGACGCGCTATTGAAAGCGCACCCTGAAGCGCTGGTGCAGCTGCTGGGCAGCGTACGGCGCGCCCAGCGTGCGGCTCGATATGCGTATGAATGGGCGTTGCGGCTGCACGATATGCATATGGAAGAAGTACGGGTGACGGCCTTGCTGTCGCATTATTCCGAAATGTTCATGTGGTGTTTCAATCCGGGGGTCATGCAGGACATCCGCAGGATGCAGGATGCAGACAAAACCCTGCGCAGCGCCGACGTGCAAAAACAGATGCTGGGATTTACCGGGCGCGAATTGCAGGCCGCGCTGAACACCAAATGGCATATGCCGAGGCTGCTGCTAGCGCTGGCCGACGAAGAGCAGGCCGATAATCCCCGCGTCAGGAATGTACTGCTTGCGGTGGATCTGGCGCGACATTCTGCACACGGCTGGGATGATGCCGCCCTGCCTGACGACTACGACAAAATCGCTGAACTGTTGCGACTCGATTCTGCGCAGCTTATCAAGCTCGTTCAGCGTCCAGACTGACCGCAGCACGCGCGCCCCGAGCAGACGCGCGTGCTGCGTGGCTCGCTGTTATGCCGCGCGTTTGTGTATGCGCAACTGGGCAGGCTGAATCGGTGCCACTCGCCAGATATGTTCGGCGTATTCGCGAATCGTGCGGTCAGCTGAGAACTTGCCCATATGCGCCACATTGAGAATCGCGCGCCGTGCCCATGCGGCGGGGTCGCTGTACAGGGCATCCACACGTTCCTGGCATGCGATGTACGAGGCGTAATCGGCCATCAGCAGGCAGGGGTCAGGCGGCCACAGATTGCCGGTGATGGCCTTGAATAAATCAGGCGCTTCCGGCGAAAAATAACCCTGCCCGATCATGTCGAGGGCCTGGGCCAGTTCCGGACTGTTGTGGCCATCGGTACTGTCGTCGGGATAGAGCACCTCGGATAATTTTTCTGACGCAGTTTTTTCTTCTATCGCGTGGATGTAGTTTCCGGAATTGAACAAGCGCAGGTCAAAGTCACGCGTGGCCTTGGCCGACCACAGGTGAAGATTGTTGACGGTGTCGTTGCCGTAGCCCGGTATCGGCATGTCATACGCCATCGCGTTGCGCATTGCGTTTCTCCCTTAAGGTCATGACATCGAATCCCGCTTTCAGGCGAGGGGCTGTGTGCCCGGTGTCGTCACTCAGGGATTCGGTTGGGGCTGGCTTTATTTAAGGGCGGCGGTTTTTTAATCGCACTGCTTGCGGTTATAGGTCAAGTACCCGGATCCCTAACCGTAAATGCGCCCACCCTGGAGGCTGCCGGGCATAATGGCGTTATGCGCCCTGCTCAATGCTTTCTCCGTCGTGTGTTGTCCCGCCTGCCGATTGTTTTGTTGCTGGCAGGCGTTGCGTCCGCATCGGCGGCACCGCTCCCCGCCCTGTTTCTGTCGGCGTTACGCCAGGCCAATATCCCGCTGGATGCGGTTGCGCTGATTGTCCAGCCGGTCGATGCGCCGCTGGCGGCCTTATCGCACAACGCCACCGAGGCCATGAATCCCGCCTCGGTGATGAAGTTGCTCACCAGTCTTGCTGCACTGGATCGGCTGGGCGCGGCTTACACCTGGAAGACCGATGTCTGGGCGGAGGGTGAAATCAAGGATCGCCACCTGACCGGCGACCTCATCATCAAAGGCTATGGCGACCCCTCGCTGACACTGGAGCGGATGTGGCTGTTACAGCGCGAACTGCGGGCGCGTGGCATCAATGAAATTCGCGGCAATCTCATCCTGGACACGGGCTATTTCGAACTGCCCGCACTGGATCCCGGCGCGTTCGATCATGACCCGCTGGCTATTTACAACGCGGTACCGGCGGCACTCCTGGCCAACTTCAACGCGACCACGATCAAGCTGAATGCAAACGGTGATGGTGTTGTGCTAACCCCCGACATCAATTTGCCCGGGCTCACGCTGCGCTCGCACCTTGCGCTCGACAATGCGGAATGCGGCGAATGGAAAGACCGTGTGATGCCTTCGATCCCTGACCCGGCACGGCGCGAGCTGGTGATGGAGGGTGCGTATGCGCGAGCGTGCGGCGAAAAGCGCATGAGCCTCAATTTGTTCGAACCCGCGCTCACCTTCGATTACACCTTTCGCGCTTTGTGGGCCGAGTCGGGCGGGTTGATCACCGGCAGCACCCAGCCCGGCATCGCGACTGCCAACACGCCGCCGCTGCTGAGTTTTTCATCCATTCCGCTCGCCGATGCACTGCGCAGCCTCAACAAATATTCCAACAATCTGATGACGCGCAATCTGTTCCTGACGCTGGGAGCCGAACGCGAGGGCGCGCCCGCCACGCTGGAAAAATCCCGCCGCGCCGTGCGCGAATGGCTGAATGAAAAACACATCTCCGCGCCCGAGCTGGTGCTGGAAAACGGTGCCGGACTCTCACGCATCGAACGCATCAGCGCCCGGACCTTGAGCCGCCTGCTGCTTGCCGCCTACGCCAGCCCGAACTTTTCGGAATTCGAATCCGCCTTGCCGATTCTCGCCGTTGACGGCACGCTCAAACGGCGCTTCACCGACAGCCGGTTAGCCGGGCACGCCCACTTGAAAACCGGCACGCTGAAAGACGCGCGCGCGCTGGCGGGGTATGTATTCAATCGCGCAGGCAAGCGCATGGTCTTTGTCCTGCTGGTGAACCACGCCAACGCGGATCGCGCCGAAGCCGCGCAGCGCGCGCTGCTGGAGTGGGCATATGACTATCGCCCCGAACCCGCACGCAGGCGGCGCGGCAGAAAATGAGTTGGCCGCGCGATCAGTCGTTGGCTCCTTATACTCAGCGCTCATGCACTTTAATACCCACCTTGGAAGGCCAATAAAATGTCAGGTTCACATTCCCATGTTGGGACAATATCCAGCAAACAATTGTGGGTGGCCACCAGTCTTACCTTCGCTTTTTGCCTGGGCGAGGCGGCAGTGGGCTACTCCTCTAACAGCTTGGCATTGATGGCCGATGCGGGCCACAATTTTGCAGATACGCTGGCTTTAGCGCTGTCTGCTTTTGCTATATGGATGGCAACCAAGCCCCCTGACAGAAAGCGGACTTTTGGCTATCACCGCGTGGGCATTCTGGCCGCTTTGGTCAACGCCGTTGGTTTAGTCGTGATGGCGGGGGCAATCTTCTGGGAGGCTTTGCAACGGCTCAACGCCCCGGAACCCGTTCAGAGCGGGCCGATGATTTGGGTGGCGCTCTTGGCTATCATCCTGAACTCGGGCATTGCGTGGTGGCTGTCCAGCGCGGCAAAAGAAGACCTGAATATTCGGGGTGCCTACCTGCACATGCTTGGCGATGCCGCTGCTTCTTTCGGTGTTGTCATTGCCGGTATCATCATTGCACTCACGGGCGCTTATATTGCTGACCCGATAGTTTCCATCCTGTTTGCAGCGTTGGTCTTGTGGAGTTCGTGGAGCATCCTCACCGAATCTATTCACGTGCTGCTGGAAGCAACGCCCACAGGCCTGGATCTGGCGAAAGTCGAGCAAGCGATTTGTGGTGTGGCGGGCGTGCTCGATACACACGACATACACGTCTGGACGGTCTCTTCCGGTTTGATTGCAGGCAGTTGCCACATTGTGGTGGCAGACCAAAGCGTCACTAGTAGCCAACAAATTCATCAGAATGTGGCGCATATGCTGGAACACGATTTCAAGATTAGCCACAGCACGATTCAAGTTGAGGTCAACGATTGCGGCGGGCATGAGCACACGACGCAAAGCAAGGACGAGCACCAACACCAACACAAACATGCCCATTAGGCGCGGGCCGGCCGGGAAGAAGCGCAGCGAAAACCCAGCCAGTCGAGGGCAGCTTGCTGCGACACCGTTTCCTCGCATCAGGCATTTTTCGGGATAGGCCATGGCTGATTGCTGCAGCGACAGAGCCTGCGAGATTGACGCACTCCGGAGCCGTCAAAGCGCTACTCTCAAAATAGTGCTGGCTGTCAACGCAGTCATGTTCATCGTAGAACTCGTGGCAGGGCTGCTCGGACACTCGGTCTCGCTGGTGGCGGATTCGCTGGATATGCTGGGCGATGCCCTGGTGTATGCGTTCAGCCTGTACGTTGTCGCGCGCAGCCCAGCCATGAAAGCCAAGGCAGCGCTGCTCAAGGGTGCCATCATGGCGGCCTTTGGTTTTTTTGTTCTTGGGCAGGCGGTTTACCGGATGGTTTTCCCGCAGCTTCCCGTGTTCGAGGCTATCGGTGCCATTGGCTTGCTGGCACTTGCCGCGAATAGCACGTGCTTTTTTCTGCTCTGGCGACATCGTGCGGATGACATCAATATGCGTTCAGTGTGGCTGTGCAGCCGCAATGACATTATTGCGAATAGCTCGGTATTGCTTGCCGCCGTGGGGGTATGGTTTACGCATTCGGGTTGGCCCGACATCCTGATTGGCCTGGCGCTTGCCGTGCTCTTTTTGCGCTCAGCACTATTTGTATTGCGCGAGGCCGCTCAGGCACTCCGAACCGTCAATGGCTTGCGTGAACCCTAGCGCGACTCAGCCTGAATACACTGTCGTTAAAACCGGTGCCACCATTCGTAGTCCTTGTATCCTGCGCATTACCCATTTTTTGGCAACTGGCTACAATGATCCGGACTGGGCAGCCAGACTTTTTTACCCCGGAGCACAGCGTGACACCTTATCCAGCTTATGGTTTTGTCTTTTTCTTGATGGTCTCCACGCTCGCCGGTTGCAAGCCGTCGGGAGAGCCGGGTCAAGGAGGAATGAGCGGAGGAATGCCGCCGCCCGAGGTGGAGGTCATCACGGTTGCGCCCGCAAGTGTGCCGCACACGGTGGAAGCGCCGGGCCGTTTGCAGGCGGTGCGTACTGCCGAGGTGCGGGCGCGGGTCGAGGGTATTCTGGAGCGCCGCCTGTACAAGGAAGGCAGCGAGGTAAAAGCCGGGCAGGCCTTGTTCCAGATCGACCAGCGCACACTCGCGGCTAATGTGGCCTCGGCCAAGGCTACGCTGGCCAAGGCGCGTGCTCAGGCGCTGATCTCCGGGCAGAATGCCGATCGCATGCAGGCGCTGGTCAACACCAGGGCGATCAGCAAGCAGGAATATGACCAGGCCATCGCGGCCAAATCCCAAGCCGACGCAGAGGTTGCGTTGGCCCAGGCGGCACTGACCCGTGCCGGAATCGACTTGTCCTACGCCACAGTGACTGCGCCGATTTCCGGCCGCATTGGCCGGTCGCTGGTGACAGAAGGCGCGCTGGTGGGCAGCGGCCAGGCCACGCCGCTTGCGACCATCGACCAGTACAACCCGATCTGGGTGAACTTTTCGCAGTCCAGCGCCGATTTTATCAATCTGCGCGACGCGGTGAAGCAGGGCAAGGCGGTCGCCAGCAAAGCGCCGGTGCATTTGATTCTGGAAAACGGCCAGGAATACAAACAGCCGGGCAAGTTGCTGTTCAACGATCTGGCGGTGGATTCCGCCACTGGCTCGGTGGGCTTGCGTGCGGAATTCCCTAACCCCGACCGCGATCTGCTGCCCGGCCAGTTTGTCACCGTACGTCTGCCGGTGGCGCAGGTTGGCAACGTCATTGTGGTGCCGCAGCGCGCAGTGCAGTCTTCATCCGACGGCCAGACGGTGCTGCTGGCGGGCGCGGATGGCAAAGCGATGTCCCGGCCAGTGAAGACGGGTGGTTTGTCCGGCGGCAACTGGATCATTACCGGGGGACTCAAAGGCGGCGAGCAGGTCATCGTTAATGGCGTGCAGAAAGTGCGCCCCGGCGCGCCAGTCAAAGCCGTTCCCCTGAAAGGGGACTGAGATGTTGCCGCGCTTTTTTATCGACCGCCCAATCTTTGCCTGGGTCATTGCGCTGTCCATTATCCTGGGCGGCATTCTGGTGTTTCCCAAACTGCCCGTGTCGCAATATCCCGATGTCGCGCCGCCTGCGTTGCAGATCACGGCGGTTTATCCCGGCGCATCTGCGCAGGTGGCGGAAGACACCGTGACCACACTGGTGGAGCAGGAAATGAACGGCATCGAACATCTCCTGTACATGGAATCCAGCAGTGATTCCAGCGGTACATTGACCATGACGCTGACTTTCTCTACCGGCACCGATCTGGATATCGCGTCGGTGGAAGCGCAAAACCGCATCAAGCGGGTTGAGGCACGGTTGCCGGAAGAGGTGCGGCGGCAGGGCATCACTGTGGCCAAGGCGCGGCGCAACTACCTGATGTTCGTCACTGTCTTTTCGCCGGATCAAAGCCGGGATGGGGTCGATCTGGGCAGTTTTACGGCGGCCAATGTACTGAACAACATCCGTCAGGTGTCGGGCGTGGGCGAGGCCACCCTGTTTGGTTCGGAATACGCCATGCGCATCTGGCTCGATCCGTTCAAACTGGCATCGTTCAACATGACGCCGGGCGAAGCACTCGCAGCGGTGCAGGCGCAGAACGTGCAACTGGCGACCGGCGAGCTGGGGCAGGTGCCCGCAGTGAAAGGCCAGCAACTGGCCGCTACCGTCATTACTCAGGGACGGCTCGCCACGCCTGAACAGTTCGGCAATATCCTGTTGCGCACCAACGCCATCGGGGCGGCAGTGCATCTGAAGGATGTGGCGCGTGTGGAATTGGGCGCACAGGATTATGTGTTCCGCGCCCGTTTGAACGGACGACCCGCCGCAGCAGTCGGTATCAAGCTCGCGCCCGGCAGCAATGCGCTGGAAACGGCGCAGGCGGTCAAGGCGCGCATGGCCGAATTGGCGCGCCATTTTCCCAAGGGCGTGAGCTGGGATGTGCCTTACGACACGTCGCGCTTTGTCGAGATTTCCATTCGCGAAGTGGTCAAGACGCTGGCGGAAGCGTTTGTGCTGGTTTTTCTGGTGATGTGGGTGTTCCTCGGCAAACTGCGCGCCGCCATCATTCCGGCCATTGTGGTGCCGGTGTCGCTGATTGGCACGCTGGTGGGCATTTATCTGCTGGGTTTTTCCATCAACGTGCTGACGCTGTTTGCCATGGTGCTGGCGATCGGCATCGTGGTGGACGATGCCATTGTGGTGGTAGAAAACGTCGAGCGCATCATGTCGCATGAAGGATTGGATTCGCGCAGCGCGACCTCCAAGGCGATGGGACAGATTTTTGGTGCCATCGTCGGCATCACCGTCGTGCTGTCGGCGGTGTTCATCCCCATGGCGTTTTTTAGCGGCTCGGTAGGCGCGATCTACCGGCAGTTTTCCGTGACGCTGGTGATTACCATGTTGTTCTCGGCACTGATGGCGATTTCGCTCACCCCCGCTTTGTGCGCGACCTTGTTTAAAGGTCTGACCAAAGAAAAACTGGAACAGCAGCGCGGCCTGTTTGGCTGGTTTCATCATTTTTTTGAGCGCACCACGGGTCGTTACCTGACGGGTGTCAACGCCGCAGTCAAACGTCCGCTGCGCATTCTCGGTCTGTTTGTTGCCATCGCGGCCGCCACGGTCGTGCTGTTTCTGCATCTGCCTACCGGTTTTTTGCCGGATGAAGACCAAGGTTATCTCATCAGCATCGTGCAACTGCCCTCGGGTGCAACCCAGGAACGCACCGAAGTGGTTCTCTCCGATCTGGAGCAGTACTACCTGAAGCAGCCCGATGTCGCCAAGGTGGTCGGGGTGCTGGGCTTCTCCTTTTTTGGTAAAGGGCAGGATGCAGCCATCGCCTTCGTCCGCTTCAAGGATTGGGATGAACGCAAGAAGCCTGACCAGCACGCGCTGCAAATTGTGCAGCGCGCCAACATGGCCTTGTTTCCGATCAAGCAGGCGCTGATCTTTGCGCTCAATCCGCCGCCGATTCCCGAACTGGCGGCCGTGGGTGGCTTCGATTTCCGCTTGCAGGATCGCTCCGGGGCAGGCCGCAACAAGCTGATGGAAGCGCGCAACATGGTTCTGGGTATGGCCAGCCAGGATGCGCGCCTGGCCGGGGTACGGCCTGAAGGAAAAGAACCGGCCACGCAATTGCTGCTGGATATTGATCGGGTCAAAGCTGCCAGTCTGGGTATCAATCTGGGTGAACTCGGTCAAACCTTGTCGGTGGCGCTGGGTTCGGCCTACGTCAACGATTTCATCCGCGATGGCCGGGTGCTACGCGTGGTGATGCAGCTTGATGCGGCCGCCCGCGCCACGCCCGAAGGCCTGCTCGGGTTGCGTGTGCGTACCACCCGCAACACCATGGTACCGCTGGCGGAAATCGCCACGCCGCGCTGGGTCACTGGCTTGCCCAAACTTGACCGCTACAACGGCGTGGCTGCGGTCAAGATCGCAGGCGGCCCTGCCCCCGGCCGCAGCACCGGTGAGGCCATGCAGGCGATGGAAGAGATCGCCCAGAAACTGCCGCCCGGATTGGGTTTCGAATGGTCGGGCACATCGTATGAGGAAAAACTTTCCGGCGCTCAGGCTCCGATTCTTTTCACGCTGTCCATCATCGTCGTCTTCATGTGTCTGGCCGCGCTGTATGAGAGCTGGAGCGTGCCGCTGGCGGTGCTGCTGGTCGTGCCGCTAGGCGTGTTCGGCGCAGTGTTGGCGGTGACACTTCGCGACCTACCCAACGACGTGTATTTCAAGGTGGGTTTTATCACTATCATCGGCCTATCGGCCAAGAACTCCATCCTGATTGTGGAGTTCGCGCGCCAGCTCGAAGCTCAGGGCAAGGCCACATTCGATGCCGTGCTGGAAGCGAGCAAGCTGCGTTTTCGCCCCATCGTCATGACCTCGATTGCCTTTATGTTTGGCGTGCTGCCGCTGGCGATTTCCAGCGGTGCGGGCGCGGCCAGCCGCCATGCCATCGGCACCGGCGTCATGGGCGGGATGATTTCCGCCACCGTGCTGGCGGTGTTCATCGTGCCGGTGCTGTACCTGGCGGTGCGCAAATTGTTCCCTGGACCGATCCACTATCACGGCGCGGCACTTCAGAAAGACGATCATGCATAGGCTGTTTTTGTCACTGGCGTTGCTCAGTCTGGGCGGCTGCTTCACCCTGCCCGAACTGAAACAGCCCCACCCCGAACTCCCTGCAGTCTGGCCGGATGGGCAGACTCAGGCGGCAGTTGCGCCGGACTGGTGGAAAGCCTATGGCGACCCAGTGCTGAATGAGATGGAGGACGAGGCTTTTGCTCATAACACCGATATTCGACTGGCCGCTGCGCGCATCGACGAGGCACGCGCCAATCTGGGTCTGGCCCGGGCCGATCAATATCCATTTGCCCAAATCGGCGTTCAGGCAGGGCGCAGCCGGGCGACGGAAAAAGGGTCGTTTCCCCCGCCCTCGCCCATTAACAATGATTTTAAGGCTAACTTGCAGGCGGCCTATGAACTCGATTTGTGGGGGCGTTACCGCAAGGCTAGCGAAGCGGCTCGGGCGGAATTGCTGGCATCGGAATATGCGCGCGAAGTGGTGCATCTGAGCCTGGCGAGCGCTGTGGCTAAAAACTATTTCGGGCTGCGCGCGCTGGATGCGCAGATGGAAATTGCGGCGCAAACCCAAGCCAACCGCAAGAACGCTCTGGAATTGCAGCAATTACGTTTCGACCATGGCATTTCTTCCGAGCTTGACCTGCATCAGGCCGAAGCCGAGTTGGCCGCCGCGCAAGCTGCGTTGGCGCAACGGGTGCAAGCCGACCGCCAGCAAGAGCTGGCTTTGACGGTATTGTTGGGACGCAGCCCGCGCGCCATCGTGGACAACAGGGTGTCGCGCGGCGCGGCGATTGATGCCCTGGCCGATCCGCCAGGCGTGCCGACAGGCCTGCCGTCCAGCCTGCTGGAACGCCGCCCCGACTTGCGCCAGGCCGAGCAAAAACTGGTCGCAGCCCAGGCCCGTATCGGCGAAGCCAAGGCCGCTCTGTTCCCCGATCTGGCACTGACAGGCAATCTGGGTTCTGAAAGCAAGCGTCTGGTTGACCTGTTTTCAGGCCCGGCCGCGATATGGAGCCTGACCGCAAGCATTGTTCAGACTGTATTCAACGCGGGTCGCACCGAAGCCGCTATCCAAATCACCGGTGCGCGCCAGACCCAGGCGCTGGTGGGCTATGACCAGGCGGTTCAGGGCGCTTTCCGGGAAGTGCTTGATGCCCTGGTGGCGCAGCGGCAATCACGTGAATTGCTTGATGCAGATCAGCGCCGGGTTGACGCACTGGGTAAGGCATTCGATCTCGCTGACTTGCGCTACCGGAATGGGATCGACAATTATCTGCTGGTGCTAGATACCCAACGCAACCTGTACCTGGCTCAGCAGGGCGCAATCGATGCGCGGCGCAGCAGGCTGGATGCCACCGCCGACCTGTTCAAGGCGCTGGGTGGCGGATGGGTTGGAACGGTTGTCGACAGCAATGCTCCCGCTGCCACGGGAGCCGATCCACATTAAATCCACCTTGTCAGACCGGCTTGAAAGTGATCCCCGGCTGATCCGGAACCCCTTGCGCCGCAGGCAGTCCGTCCTTGTACCCAAGTATTGTCCAATCCGGACATGAGCCTGAGCGGGTTCTGTTTGTGAGTTGATTCAGGCGGCGCGTTGTTGGGATTGATTAATGAGTTGGAAGAGTTTTGCCTTGGCCGAGTTGAGGCGTTTGGCGGCTTCATTATCGCTGCATTAGGCGGCGATTTCATCCAGCATTTTGAATGTAATTTCCGGCTTGAGATAGCGCGCGGCCTCGGGCAATGACTTGAGCTTTTCGTATGGTGTCATCATGTCCGCATAGCGGTAGCGTTTGCGGATCTTGCCTTTCTTGTCGGTGAACTCGGTCGGAAAGTGGCATGGGCGGTGGAAGTTCAAATAC
>JAYVLR010000061.1:0-3171 GCA_043759395.1 Thiobacillaceae bacterium | reverse complement strand
TCATTCGCCTGCTCGGCGTGGACGCGTGGAACACGCTCAACACACTGCGCGGTGAGCGCCGCACCGGGCGTTCGGCGCGCATGTTGTTCGAGGTGCTGGCGCTAAGTCAACTCCCTTCCGGGAGTCCGCTCGTGGAAACACCGTATGACATCCGCCCGACGCATGTGATGGACAAACATATCGGGGCGAGCTGCTATAACCGTATTCGGCTTGCGGTGTTGCGTCTGGGCAGTCCCTTGCGGATCGAGCTACGCCACCATCGCGGCCTCGACGTGATCGTGCATCACGACCACTGGCCATGTGTCGATAGTTTTGCCAACGACATGCCAATCCTCGCGTGGCGCGATTTCCAGGTTCATGCGCGCGATAATCTGATTGAGCCCATCGCGTGCAAGTTGTGGCTGCATCACCATTGCGCCGGACTCATCATGGGAACCGCGCTGGACGATTTGGAGCAAGCCGTCGAACAGCACCTGCATCCAACCCAAGGCTGACTAGTCTTCGTCTGCGACACGATCACCGACGAAGGGATTGTCGCGACGCTCTGCCCCAAACGTGGACATCGCGCCATGCCCCGGCACAAAGCGCACATCATCGCCCAGCGGCCAGAGCTTTTCGCGGATCGCGGCCAGCAAGTCAGCATGATTACCGCGCGGGAAATCAGTGCGGCCAATCGCGCCTTTGAACAGCACGTCACCGACAAAAGCGAGCTTGGCGTCCGGCTGGAAAAACACCACATGGCCGGGGGTATGGCCGGGGCAATGCAGCACATCGAAGCGCATCGAACCGACGCTGACTGAGTCGCCGTCTTGCAGCCAGCGATCCGGGGTAAAAACCTGCGCGGGCGGAAAACCGAACATCTGCGCTTGTTGCGGCAAGGCATCAAGCCAGAACTGCTCTGCGCGCTCCGGGCCTTCGATGGGAATATTCAAACGCTCGCGCAGCTCTGCCGCCGCGCCGACATGATCGAGATGGCCGTGCGTGAGCAGGATTTTTTCCAGCGTGAGTTTGCGTGCGGCGACTTCGGCCAGCAGCCGGTCACTCTCGCCGCCAGGATCGATCAGCGCGGCACGCCCGGCTTCGTCCCAGACGAGCGAGCAATTCTGTTGGTAAGGCGTAACGGGGATGATGGTAAATTCCATGCTTTCAGTATATCGCCGCAATCTCGCCGTACGCCATGTCCGCACCCGCCGCCCTGCTCCTGATCTCCACCCATTGCCCGCACTGCCCGGCCATGCTGCACGCACTATCCGACTTGGTTAAACAGGGCATCGTGGGCAAGCTGGAAGTGGTCAATCTGGAACAGCACCCGGAAGTGGGACAGGCGCTCGGCGTGCGTTCCGTGCCGTGGCTGAAGCTCGGCGCAATCGAGCTTGCGGGGCTGCACAGCCGTGATGAATTAAGCGACTGGGCGGACAAGGCCGCCACGGAAACCGGCTTGGCCGATTACTTTCATCTGCTGCTGAAAGAAGGCCAGATGGCGCGCGTGCTTGCCATGCTGCATGCCGACTCCAGCCAACTGGCCGCCGTGCTGCCCATCATTGGCAACCCGGAGGCGAGCCTCAATGTGCGGCTGGGCGCAGGCGTGCTGATCGAAGAATTCGCGCAATCTGCTGCGCTGCGTACACTGCTGCCGCGTCTGGCGGAACTGTCCACCCATCCCGATGCGCGCGTACGCGCCGATGCCTGCCACTACCTTGGCCTGACCGGAGAAGCCTCGGCACGCGCGTATCTGCAAGCCCGCTTGGGCGATGACGATGCCGATGTGCGCGAAATCGCAGCCGACAGCCTGGAAGCATTGGCGCAACTTTGAGCGCCACACGAAATATTTCTGCGGCCTATCTTGGCGTGATCGCCATCTGGTCAACCACGCCGCTCGGCATCCAGTGGAGCACGCTCGGCTCCAGCTTCACCTTCGCCGTCATGCTGCGCATGCTGATCGGCTGGACGATCTGTCTCGCCGCGCTACGCTGGATGCGCATAGCGCTGCCCCGCGATGCCAACGCGCGCCGCATGTATCTGGCCAGCGGCCTGTCGATGTTTGTCGCCATGCTGTGTTCGTACTGGGGTGCACAGCATATTCCGTCGGGTCTGATCTCGGTCATCTTCGGCCTGTCGCCGCTTGCCACGGGCATCTTCGCCATGCTGTGGCTGCGCTCGCACGAACTCACCCCGCTGCGCATCGCCGGACTCGCCCTGAGCCTGGCCGGCCTGTGGCTGATCTTCGGCCAGTCGTGGTCAAGCGACAACCGCGCCGTCGCAGGCATGGCTGCGGTGCTGTTCGGCATGCTGATGCAATCGCTGGGACTGGTGTGGATCAAGCGCATCGGCAACCAGCGTACACAGACACCGCTGACATCGCTTGCCATCACCACTGGCAGCCTCAGCGTCGGCACACCCCTGTTCGTGCTCGCCTGGCTGATCGTTGACGCTGGAAATCTTCCGCTCAACCTCTCCTGGCGCGCCACCGCCGCTATCGTCTACCTCGGCGTATTTGGCTCGGTCGCAGGCTTCACGCTCTATTACTACGTGATCCAAAAACTCGATGCCGGACGCGTCGCGCTGATCATGCTGATTACCCCGGTGGCCGCCCTGCTGCTGGGGCAAACGCTTAACCATGAAACGATCCCCGCCAGCGGCTGGGCGGGAATCGCGCTGATCGGGATTGGGCTGGTGCTGTATGAATGGCAAGCGTTGCAGAGGCTTGGGTTTTAGTAGTTGAGACCTTCGATGATTCCCTGATCGTTGGCCGGGGGTAGCCCGGCCAGCCAATCCCCCAAGCACTCCCCTCCCATATCCCGTAAAATGCAGCTTTAGCTGCGTCCGTTCCCACCATGACCGCCCGCCTCAGGGAAATCCCTTACAACTACACCTCGTTTTCCGACCGCGAAATTGTCATTCGCCTGCTGGGCACGCCGGCTTGGGAGGTGCTGAACACGCTGCGTGGCGAACGCAAGACCGGGCGTTCGGCGCGGATGCTGTTCGAGGTGCTGGGCGATGTGTGGGTGGTGCGGCGCAACCCGTATCTGGAAGACGATCTGCTCGCCAATCCCAAACGGCGGCGCATGTTGATCGATGCACTGCATCATCGCCTGGCTGAAATCGAAAAGCGCCGTCAGGGTAGCGGAGCCGTTGTCGCCTCTGGCGACTTACGGAGCCGGCATCCCCCTG